>JADLDF010000407.1 GCA_020846815.1 Gammaproteobacteria bacterium
GCGCTCTGCTGCAGATCGCCGGGTCCGAGTTGCCCGCCACTCGCTTCCGGCGTCACCGAGTGCTCGCCGCCCAGCGAGTGGCCCGGCACGCGCGCCAGGATCGCGTGCTGTCCGATCGCCGCGGCTACCGAGTCCTCGGACGGCCAGCTTCCGGGATGCTCGAATCCCGCGTCGGCGAGCGCAGCGCGCCATTGCGCCGGGGCGAGCAGCGGATTGTCGCCGCGCAGATCGTCGTCGAATCGCTGCCAGCCCTCGATGAGGCCGGTCGTCATGTCGAACCAGGCGTGGTGCTGGGTGGACTCCACCAGCAGCAGCGCGCCGCCCGGGGCCAGCAGACCACGCAGGCGCTGCAGCGACAGGCGCAGGTCGCGTGTCGCGTGCACGGCATTCGCCGCCACGATCACGTCGAAGGAGGCGGCATCGAGGCCCTGCCCGGCCGGATCCTTCTCGAGATCGAAGAGGCGGAACTCCATGAAGCTCCAGTCCGAGAAGCTCTCGCGCGCCTGGTCGAGGAACAGCTGCGAGACGTCGGTGAATACGTAGCGCGTGCGCTTCGCCGGCAGACGCGGCAGCAACCCCGCCGTCGTGCCGCCGGTGCCGGCACCGACCTCGAGCACCCGCAGAGTGCGCCCCGCGGGAATCGCCAGCGCGAGGGCATCGATACCGGCCGCTGCGATCGCGTTGACGTAGCGCATGCCGGCCGAGCGCCGGTACAGGTCCTCAGCGAGCTCGAAGGAGCCGTTCGGAAACAGCGTTTCGAGCGGGCTGGTGCGTCCGGTCAGGACCGGAATGACCAGCTCGCCGCAGCGTTCGAGGTATCTGAGCATCGGACCGTCGTCGGTCAGTCGCTCGCGGACTTCCGACCACAGCGCGGCGAGCCCCGGCTCGGGCAAAGGGGCTTCACTGGTGTAGCGCCCGGCGTCGGCCCGCAGCAGCCGCCGTGTCGCCAGGCGCTCGAGCCAGCGCTCCACGAGATGACGATAGGTTGGCCCGATGCCGGCGCGCTGCAGGACGGTGTCGACGTCGAGCGATTCGCCGCCACGCAGGAACAGGCCGCTGGCGCGCAGCGTCTCGATCGCATACGCCTCGGTGAGGCGCGCGAGGGCGTCCCATCGCCGCGGGAAGGAACTCACGTCGACGTCGAGCGGGGCCTGCACCGCCTGGCGCGCCATGGCGATCGCCGCATCCGTCGTCTCGGCGCTCGCGGCTACCGACGCGGCAGCGCCCGTCGACCAGTAGCGACGATGGCGGAACGGATAGGTCGGCAGCGCCACGCGACGGTACCCGCTGCCGTGGCCGAATCCGGCCCAGTCGACCTCCGCGCCATCGACGTACAGCGACTGCAGGCTCTCCAGCAGCTCGCTCCAGTCGTCGCGACCACGACGCAGCGACGGCAGCCAGCGGACATCGGCGGCGGCGAGCGTCTCCGTGCCGAACGCCGTCAGCACTGGATGCGGCCCGATTTCGATGCAGTGCGTGATGCCGAGAGGCACCAGCGCCCGCAGCGACTGGGCGAACTGCACGGGCGAGCGCATGTGCTCGACCCAGCAGCTGCCGCCGGCGAAGTGCCCAGCCTTCACGACTCCGCCGGTCGCGTTCGAGATCAGGTCCACCTGTGGATCCGAGTACGCGATGCCGGCGGCGACCTGCCGCAGTCCGGCGAGCGCCGGCTGCACGAGCGGCGAGTGGAACGCCTGCGACACGCGCACGGGCCTGGCCTCGATGCCGCTCGCACGGAGCCGCTCGGCGACGCCGTCCAGGGCCGTGCGCCGGCCGCTCAGTACCACGTTGGTCGGCGCGTTCACCGCGGCCACCACCACGTCGGGCGGCAGGGGTCCTGCAGCCTCGATGATCGCGCCCTCGTCGGCCATGACGGCCAGCATGCCGCCGTCCGCCGGGAGCTCGCGGCTCAGGCGGCCGCGCTCGGCGACCAGGCGCAGTGCATCCTCGAGGCTCATGACGCCCGCGATGCACGCCGCGACATACTCGCCGAGGCTGTGCCCCAGCACGGCGTCGGGTTCGATGCCCCACGACATCCAGAGCCGCGCGAGCGCGTACTCCACGGCGAACAGTGCGGGATGTCCGAGTGCCGGATCGTCGAGGCTGGCCTCCTCCGCTGCCTCGCCGTAGAGCAGTTCGGTCAGCGGGCGGCCGAGGCGCGGCTCGAGCAGGGTCGCGCAGCGATCCAGCGCATCGCGAAACACCGGGGAAGACCCATACAGCTCGCGGGCCATGCCCAGCTGCTGTGCACCGAATCCGGTGAACAGGAATGCGACCCGCACCTTGGCGGACGCCGCGCCGCCGGTGGCCGCGAGCGTGGCCGGCGCCCGGCCGGCGACGAAATCGCGCAGGGCACGGGACAGTTCCGGGGCGTCATGGCCGACGGCCGCGATCCGGCGCCGGAAGTGCGTACGGCCGGTAGCCGCGGTCCGGCAGACGCTCGTGACATCGGCCTCGCCCTCCAGTCGGGCGGCATATCTTCCGGCGAGCTCGCGCAGCGCGGCGTCGTCGCGGGCCGAGAGCACCAGCAGCTGCTGCAGATGCGCCTGCTGCTGCGGCTGCGCCGGTGCCGGGCTTGGTGGCGGCGCCTCGAGCACCACGTGGGCATTCGTGCCGCTGAAACCGAAAGAGCTGACCCCGGCGATCAGGCGCGCACCGGCCGTGCCCCATGGAACGACGCGCGTGGGTACGGTGATCGGCAGGCCCGCCCAGTCGATGTGCGGGCTCGGCTTCACGTAGTGCAGGTGCGGCGGGATTTCGCGCCGGCCGAGCATCAGCACGACCTTGATGAGGCCCGCGATGCCGGCCGCGGCCTCGAGGTGGCCGAGGTTGGTCTTGACCGAGCCGATCGCGAGTGGCCGCGCGGGATCGCGGTCCTTCGTGAACACACTGCCGAGTGCGCCCACCTCGATCGGATCCCCGAGAGGCGTACCCGTGCCGTGCGTCTCGACATAGCCGACTTCGCGGGGCTCGACCCCCGCGGCCGCCAGCGCGGCCCGCAGGACGGCTTCCTGGGCGGGTCCGTTCGGCGCCGTCAGCCCCCCGCTCCGGCCGTCCTGGTTGAGTGCGCTGCCGCGGATGACGGCGAGTACGCGATCGCCGGCTGCGATCGCTTCCGACAGCCTGCGCAGCACGACCAGGGCGCAGCCTTCGCTGCGGACGTATCCGTCGGCGGCAGCATCAAAGGTCTTGCAACGCCCGTCGGGCGCCATCATCCCGGCCTTGGAGAAGCCGATGTTGGCCTCCGGCGTGAGGATCAGGTTCACGCCGCCCGCCAGCGCACGGTCGCACTCCCGGCGCCGCAGCGCCTGGCAGGCGAGGTGGATCGCCGACAGCGACGACGAACACGCGGTGTCGAGGGCGATGCTCGGCCCATGCAGGCCGAGGAAATAGGAAAGCCGGCCTGCCGCGACGCTGTACGCGCTGCCGGACGCCGAATAGACGTGCAGGTGCTCGCGATCGGCGAACTGCAGGCGCCCGTAGTCGCTGTTGGCCACGCCCAGATAGACGCCGGTGCGCGAGCCCGCCAGCGAGGTCGGCGCGCAGCCGGCGTCCTCGATGGCCTCCCAGGCCAGTTCGAGCAGCAGCCGCTGCTGCGGGTCCATGCACTCGGCCTCGCGCGGGGCGATACCGAAGAACTCCGCGTCGAACTGGTCGACGCCTTCGAGGAACCCGCCGAAACGGGTGACCATCTTCCCGGGTGCATCGACGTCCGGGTCGTAGAGCTCGTCGGTCGACCAGCGACTCGCCGGGATCGGCCCGATCGCATCCCGCCCTTCCCACAGCAGCGCCTCGAACGACGCCGCATCGTGCACGCCGCCGGGCAGACGCATGCTCATGCCGACGATCGCGATCGGCTCGTTGCGCTCCGCCTCGAGCTGCGCGAGTCGCGCACGCAACTCGCGGATCTCGAGCAGCGCCCGCTTGATCGGGGACAGTTCCGCGCCCGCGGCGTCGCTCATGGTCACCTCGCCTCCCCGGGCTCGCCGAGTTCGGCGAGGAGCTGTGCCTCTGCCTCGGTTTCGCTCAGCTCGGCGACGGCCCGTGCCGCTTCCGAGGGTCCCGCCGGCACCGCTCCGGACTCCGGCGCCTGCTGCAGGTCGAACTGGCCGAGCAGGTGATCCGCGAGCGCCGCGATCGAGGGATAGTCGAACAGCAGCGTCGCGGGCAGGGAGCGGCCGACCGCGGTTCCGATCGCATTGCGCAGCTCTACGGCCATCAGCGAATCGAGGCCGACGTCCCGCAACGGCACATCAGGCGCCAGTTCGAAGCCACCGCCGACGCCGAGCACGCGCCGCGCCGACTCGGCGAGGCGCTCCATCAGGAACTCGCGCCGCCGTCGCGGAACCACGCCCTGCAGCGCCTGCCGCAGCGACTGCTGCGTCGTCTTGGGGCCGACTGCGGCGCGCGCCGGCTCGTCCACGAGGAGTTCGGCGAACAGCGGCCGGGCATTCGCGGGGATGCGCTCGACGTACGTGGACCAGCGCGCGGGGATCGCCGCGACCGACGCCGCCGACCACCCCAGCAACTGCGCCAGCATCCGCCCGCCCGCCTGCGGAGCGATGGCATCCATGCCCATCGACCGCCAGCGGGCCCGTCCGCGGTCGTCCAGCCGCGCCGCCATGCCGACCTCGTCCCAGACCCCCCAATGGATCGACAGGGCCGGCAAGCCGCTGGCCCGGCGCCAGCCGGCCAGCGCGTCCATGGCGCCGTTCGCCGCCGCATAGTTGGCCTGGCCCGCGGATCCGAGCAGGGCCGCGCCCGCGGAGAAGAAGACCAGGAAATCCACCGGATGGCGTTGCGCCAGCCGATGCATGTTCCAGCCGCCCGCGATCTTGGGCGCCATGACGCGCTGCCAGCGGTCCGCCGCGAGTGATTCGACCGGTCCATCGTCGAGCACACCCGCCGCGTGCACGATGCCGCCAAGCGGCGGGAGAGTCGCCAGCGAGACTTCGAGTTGCCCGACGCACTGCGGCTGGGATACGTCGCAAGTCAGTACGTGGACTGCGCAGCCGGTCGCCTCGAGTGCCGTGACGGCCTCGCGTGCCGCGCGCCCGGCACTGCCGTTGCGACCGACGAGCAGCAGCGAGCGAGCGCCACCCTGCACCAGGGCAGCCGCCGCGGCGAGCCCGAGCCCGCCGAGGCCTCCGGTGACGAGGTAGGTCGCATCGGCACGGATCTCCATGGCATCGGCAGGCGACTGCCGCAGCACGAGCTTGCCGATGTGTCGGGCCTGCGCCATGTAGCGGAACGCGGACGCGGCCGCCTCGATCGGGAACACCTTGGTCGGCGGCACGGACAGTTCGCCACGACCGATGCGATCGGCCAGTTCCTGCAGCAGGTCGCCGAGCCACGCGGGGCGGGTCTCGCGATCCTCACCGAGGAAGATGACCGAGTACCGGATGTCGCGTCCCAGCCCGGCGACGCGCTCGGCCGTCCAGATGCCGGTCTTGCCGATCTCGAGGAAGTGCCCGCCGCGGCGCACCACGGCGAGCGATGCGGCGATGAAATCGCCGGCCAGGGAGTTGAGCACGGCGTCGACGCCTTCGCCACCGGTCAGCTCGAGGATGCGCCCGGAGAAGGCCAGCGAACGCGAGTCCATCACGTGCTGGACGCCGAGCGACTCGAGGAAGCGACGCTTCTCCTCGCTGCCCGCGGTCGCGAAGATCTCCGCACCCACGCTCTGCGCCAGCGCGACGGCCGCGAGGCCTACCCCGCCCGCGGCGGCGTGGATGAGCACGCGCTGACCCTGCTTCAGGTCGGCGATGCGCTCGAGCGCCATTGCCGCGGTCATGAAGACGACGGGAATGCCCGCGGCCTGCTCCGCAGTGACGCTGGGCGGTCGCCGGACGACCATGGTGGCGAGTCCGGTCACATGACTCGCGAGGCAGCCGGGCATGAAGGCGATGACTTCATCGCCGACGCCGACGTGCGTGACCCCTTCCCCGACCCGGACCACGACGCCGGAACACTCGTCGCCGAGCGGGCCGGGATCGCCGGGATACGTCCCCAGCGCGTTCATGACATCGCGGAAATTCAGCGCGGCCGCATGTACGCGGATCTCGACCTCGCCGGCGCCAGGTGCCCGGCGCTGCGCGGGCCGGATCGCCAGCGCATCGAGCGTGCCGCGCCGCTCGATCTCCAGCCGCACGCTCGGGCGCTCCACGCCTGCCGCGAGCGGGCGCTGACGCTCGTCCGCGCGAACGAGGCGCGCCGCGAGACGCCGGCCCCGCCGATAGGCGATGCGATCCTCGCCGTCAGCGGCGACGATCTCCGCCGCCAGCGTGGGGCCATCCACCGCCGCCGAGTCCGGATCGAGATCGACGGCCTTCGGTCGCAACGCCGGATGTTCGAGCGCGAGGCTGTTGCGCCAGCCCCAGACGGCCGCCTGCGCGATGCCCGCCGCGCCGTTCTCGGACCCGTCCACGTGCTGCGCACCGCAGGTCACCATCACCAGCCGCGGCGGCCTGGCACAGCGCAGGGCCGCGGTTGCGAGATCGTTCGCCTCGCGACACAAGCGCTCGGCATCGGCCTGCAAGGCCTCACCCACCACGGACAGTGTCTCGCTCGATCCATGCCCTGCCAGCAGTACGACTCCAGCACAGCCGTCGAGCGGCGCGCTGCCGCTTCCGGATGCATGCCGGCGGATCGTCGCACCGAGCTTCTCGATCTCCCCGGCGAGCGAGTCGCCCGACTTGCCGTCGACGTCGACCAGCAGCCAGGTCTCGCCGAGCGGCGATCCATGCCCGGCGAGCGGCACGTCGCGCCAGGCCGTCGACCAGAGCGGATCAGCGACCGGCTGCGAAGACTGCGCCGCAAGCAGGCTGCGCGCGACTGCGCGAACCGACAGGCCGACGATCGTCGCGACGGGCTCGCCCGTGTCGTTCCAGATCGACAGATCGACCTTCGCCGTGTCCGAGCCGCCGCGGTGCGCGCGGGCCTGGATGCGCATGGCTTCGCCGGGCACGCCCATCAGATCGACGCTCTCGATCCCGACCGGCACGTGCACCATGCCCGCATCCTTGCCCGCCTCGAGCAGGCCGAGTGCGCCCGCGGCGGTCTGGAAGCATGCATCGAGGAGAACCGGGTGGAAGCGGAAGGCCGCGTCGCCGAGTCCCCGGGGCGCGCGGACATCTGCCCAGGCTTCCGCAGGCCCGACGAGCAGCCTCTCGATGGCACGGAAGCTGGGGCCGAACTCCGGCCCGCGCCCCTCGAGCGCCGCATAGAACGCCTCGGCGTCGAGCTCGACCGGGCAGCGCTGCCGCGCACCTGAGGCGCCGTCAGCCGCGGCGTGCGCAGGCGTGACGGTCGAAGCGGGTCGCACGGTACCGGTCGCATGCTCGACCCAGGACTCCGTACCGGGAACGGCACTGCAGACCCGGAACCGGGCGCAGGCCTCGTCCTCGCCCTCGACGACGACCTGCAACTGGGCCGGTTCGGCGTCATCGAGCAGCAGCGGCTGATCGAACGCCAGGGTCTCGACGCGGCCGCCGCCCCCGCCCCAGAGCAGCTGCGCGAGTTCCAGGCCGATCTCGACGTAGCAGGCCGCAGGCAACAGCGGACGACCACCCACCGCGTGATCGCGGAGAAAGGGCAGTGCATCGAGTGCAAGGCGCGCTTCGTGGATGCGCGAACCGTCCGCGAGCGGCAATCGTCGACCGAGCAGAGGATGGGCGGGATCGCACCCGCCGCGCGGAGTCGCGCGGGCGATGTCGCGAAACCGCGGGACCGCGAAGCGGGCGTCGCTCCACGCATAGGGAGGCAGACTGACGACGTGGCCGCGCGGGTGCAGGGTCCGCCAGGATACCTCCAGCCCGGCGGCGAACAGCCCGCCGAGCGCCTGCAGCATCGTGCCGCGCTGCGACTGGCCGCGGCGCAGCGACGGCAGCGTCACGGGCGACGGACGACCCTCCGCGCAGCGCTGTATCGCCTGCGACAGCACCGGATGGGGCCCGATCTCGAGGAAGCAGCCATGCCCCGCCTCGAGCGCGGCGGTGATCGCGGCGGCGAACTGCACCGGGTCGCGCACGTTGCGGCGCCAGTACGCCGGGCCGAGCGCGGCGCCCGGCTGCAGGCCACCGGTCACCGTCGACAGGTACGGAGTTTCCGCCGAACGCGGCGCGAGGCCCTCCAGATGTCGCTCCAGCTCCACGGCATGGAGATCCATCTGCGGACTGTGGAAGGCATAGTCCACCGGCAGCAGGGTCCAGGCCGCGCCGCGCGCGCGCGCCTTCTCCAGCACCGCCTCCACCGCGCGAGCGGTGCCCGAGATCACGCACGATGCCGGGGCGTTGAGCGCACCGATCGCGACCTCCTCGCCCACCTCGCGTACCAGGGCTTCGACGTCGGCGACCGGCAGCTCGAGCGAGGCCATGCGGCCCGAGCCCGTGGCGCGCTGCATGAGTCGCCCGCGGTGCACGACCAGTCGTGCGGCATCGTCGAGCGACAGGCTGCCGCTGACGTGGGCCGCCGCGACTTCACCGATGCTGTGCCCGACCACGGCGGCCGGGGTCACGCCCCAGGATCGCCAGAGCGCGGCCAGCGCGACCTGCAGCGCAAAGATGCAGGGCTGTGCGATCTCGGTCGCGCCCAGCCGCGAGGCGCCTTCGGCCGCCGCGAGTTCCTCGAGCACCCCGGGGCCGCCATGGCGCCGCACGGCTTCATCGCAGGACTGCAGGGCCGCGCGGAAGGCCGGCTCGGCTTCCATCAGTTCGAGACCCATGCGCGGCGACTGCGGTCCCTGGCCCGAGAAGACGAACACCGGACGCGCATCGTGCGCCCGCTGCCGCCGGCCGCTGGCCACGCCGCTCACCTGCACGCCGGCCGCGAACTCCCGCAGTCGCCCGGCGACCTGCGACGCCGAATCGCCGCACACGGCGATCCGGCAATCGTGATGCGTGCGGCGCAGGGCTGCCGTGTAGCAGGCGTCGTCGAGCCCGCCGGCGTCGTGCGACAGCCGTTCGGCGTAGCGCGCGGCGAGCCTCCGCAACGACCCCTCGTCGCGTGCCGTGAGCACCAGCAGCCGCTCGCGAGGCCCTGAGTCGTGCACCGCCGCGGCGAGGCGCGGCGGCTCCTCGAGGATGACGTGCGCATTGGTGCCGCTGAAGCCGAAGGAGCTGACGCCGGCGAGGCGCGGTGCGGGGCCGCGCGGCCACTCGGCGCCCTTCGTCGGAACGTAGAAGCGCGAGCCCGAGAGGTCCAGGTGCGGATTGAGTGACGTGAACAGCGCCTGCGGCGGAATTGCTGCGCGCTCCAGCACGAGCGTCGCCTTGATGAGGCCCGCCACGCCGGCCGCGGCCTCGAGGTGACCGATGTTCGCCTTCACCGATGACAGGGCGCAGGGCAGCGCGTCGCCCGAAGCATCGCCGAGCACCTCCAGCAACGCCTCCACCTCGATCGGGTCGCCGAGCGGCGTGCCGGTCCCGTGTGCTTCGACGTAGCCGACGTCGCGCGCCTGAACCTGTGCGTTGCGCAGCGCTCGCCTGATCACGTCCTGCTGGGCGAGGCCGTTCGGTGCCGTCAGGTCCGTGCTGCGACCGTCCTGGTTGATCGCGGTGCCGCGGATGACCGAACGGATGCGATCACCGTCGCGCAGCGCGTCCGCCAGCCGCTTGATCACGATGACCCCACAACCCTCGCCGCGACCGAAGCCGTCGGCGCTCGCGTCGAAGGTCTTGCAGCGCCCGTCGGGCGCGAGCATTCCCCACTTGCTCAAAGAGACATAGGTCTCCGGGCCGAGGATCAGACCGGAACCACCGACCAGCGCCAGATCGCATTCACGGCTGCGCAGGCTCGCGCAGGCGAAGTGCGTCGCGACCAGCGAGGAAGAACAGGCGGTGTCGACGATGACCGCCGGCCCACGCAGGTCCAGCAGGAACGCGATGCGGCCCGCGGCGATGGCGGGGGATGCGCCCGAGCTCGTGTGCGCTGCGACCTGCTCGGGATCGGCGTACCGATAGCGCAGGAAATCGTGGTTGTAGATCGCGGCGAACACGCCGGTCGACGTGCCTCGCAGGCGCTCGGGCACGATGCCAGCATCCTCCATCGCCTCCCAGGCAACCTCGAGCAGCATGCGCTGCTGCGGATCCATGAGGGCCGCCTCGCGGGGCGCGACGCCGAAGTACTGGGCATCGAAGCGATCGATATCCTGAAGGAAGGCGCCGCGGCAGTACTCGGCTGCGGCCGCCGCATTGGGTCCGCGAAGATCGTCGCGAGTGAAGCGATCCGCGGGGATCTCGCCCGCCACGTTGCGCCGCTCGTGCAGCAGATCCCAGAGACCATCGGGGTCGATCACGCCGCCGGCGAAGCGGCAGCCGATGCCGATGATCGCCAGTGGCTCGGAGCCGGCGAGCTCCAGCTCCGGAGCCCTTTCGCGAAGTCCGCGAACGGCCACTGCGAGCTTGACGGCCGAGGGGGTGCGCGCCGTCGTCATCGGACTTCTCCTGCGTCCCCGACCAGGGCGCGGATCGCATCCTCGTCGCTCATCTCGTCGACGGCCGCCGCGACGGCGGCCGGTGCCGCGGCGCCGGCCGGCGGCGCAGCCGCCTGCACCTCGGCGCCGAACAGGCGCGAGAGCAGGAATTTCGCCATCGCCACCGCCGTCGGGTAGTTCCAGACGATGGTGGCCGACAGCCGGGTGCCGAGGCTGGATTCCAGCCGCTTGCGGAACTCGAGCGCGGTGAGCGACTCGAGGCCGAGCGTACCCATCGGTGCCTCCGGCTCGATCCTCTCCTCGGGCAGTCGCAGGACCTCCGCGAGCTGCGTGCGCAGGTGACCGACCAGATGCGACAGGCGCTGCGCCGGATCGAGGCGTTCCAGCGCCGTGCGAACCGCGGCCTGCGGCGGTGACGCGGCCGGCACGTCCCGGCGCGCGAGGTCGAAGACCATCGAGGGCACGCGCGTCCGGGAGGCCACGTCGGCGAACTTCGTCCAGTCGGCGGGCGCCACCGCCGCAGTGACCGCCCCACCCTCGAGCAGCCAGCCGAGCGCACGGGTGCCTTCGTGCGCGGTGAAGCCGCGGATGCCGCGCCGTTCGAGCTCCTCGATGGTGCGGCGAGCGCCCCCGGTCTGCGCGAGGCCCAGTCCCTGCCAGGCACCCCAGTTGACGGCGAGTGCACGCACGCCGCGCATCCGCAGCTGTCCGGCCAGTGCGTCCATGAAGGCGTTGGCCGCGGCATAGCTCGCCTGGCCCGGCTGCCCGAGCAGGCTTCCCAGCGACGAGTACAGCACCAGGAAATCCACGGGATGCTGCGCGATCGCGCGCGCCAGCACGGCGGAGCCCCGGAGCTTCGGGCTCAGCACCTTGCGCAGGCTGGATTCGGTGAGACGATCGATCAGGCAGTCATCGGCCACGGCGGCGGCGTGCAGGATCCCGCGCACCGCCGGCCAGCGCGACCCAGGGCCGCCCTGCAGCACCTCCCGCACGGCCTGCTCGTCGGTCACGTCGAGCGAGATCGCGTGTACCTGCGCGCCGAGCGACTCGAGGGCGCGCACGGCGTCGATCTGCTGCCGCGTGGCGGGGTCGTGCGACTCGTCCCAACTCGCGCGGGGCGGCAAGCCCTTGCGCCCGGCGAGCAGCAGGTGGCGCGCACCTCGCCCCGCGAGCCAGCGCGCCGACTCCAGCCCGACGCCACCGAGACCGCCGGTCACGAGGTAACTGGCCTCCGGACTGCAGCCGAAGGCCACCGCGCCACCGGCCGTGAACGGCTGCAGGCGCAGCACGCAGCGCGTGCCGTCGTCCGTGAACGCGATGCCGTCCTCGGGCTGCGGATCGAGCAGCTCGGGCACGAGGCGCGCCACGGCCGCGGCGGGCGCATCCTGCGGCGCGAGGTCGATCGATGCACCCCAGCACTCCGGGTGCTCCTCGGCGATCACGCGACCCAGCCCCCAGACCGGCGCCTGCGCGGGCACCGGCGCGCGTCCGCCGGCCGGCTGCGCGCCGGCGGTCACGAACGTCAGGCGCGGCGCCCTCCGGCCCTCGCCTCCCGCGATCGTCCGGACGATGTTCGCCGCCGCGTTGCATGCCGCGACCTGGAACGCCTCGAGCTCATCCAGCTCGTCCAGGCGCGACGGTGCATCGAGATTGCAGAGATGAACGATGCCGGCCAACGGCAGGCCTGCATGCTCGATGTCGCGCAGCACGGCCTCGAGATCCGCGCCCTCGCCACCACGAACCGCGAAGGAGCGCTCGCCGAGCGGCACGAACGCGTCGCCGCCGCAGACGCACCAGACGGCCTGGCCGCGCTTCTCCAGTTCAGCGGCCAGGGCCGGTGCCACGCCGCCGCGGTCGGCGAACAGCAGCCACGCTCCCGGTGCCGCGGCGATCGCCGGCGCCGGCCGCGCGCTCGGCACCCACGTCGGCGTGAACAACCAGCGCCGCGGATCATCATCGCCGGTCGCGATCCCGCCGCGGGCCCGCCAGGACGTATCGGGCACCGCATCCGACAGCTCGACCCAGAACCTCTCTCGCTGCCACGGGTACGCCGGCAGCGGCGTCGGCGATGGCGAACCGGGCCACAGGGCGCGCCACTGCGGCGCGGCGCCGCGAGCGAAGAGACGCGCGAGACCTTCCAGCATGTCGTGTCGTTCGTCGCCATCCCGCCGCGTCGAGGCGATCGTCACGGCGTCCGCGCCGTGCTCGGCGATCGCGTCGTCGACGGCCGGCATCAACACCGGATGAGGACTGATCTCCACGAACGCATCGAACCCGTCCGCGAGCAGCAGGCCGACGGCGTCGTGGAACCGCACGGGCTCGCGCAGGTTGCGCAGCCAGTAGCGGGCGTCGAGCCCGGAACCCTCGATGCGCCGCCCATCGACCGTCGAGTAGAGCGGCACCTGTGCCGCAAGGGGCCGGACCGACGCGAGCTCGCGCAACAGGTCCTCGCGCAGCACCTCGACCTGCGGACTGTGCGATGCCACGTCGACCTTCACGGGACGGCAATAGACGCCGCGTGCAGTGAGTTCCGCGGCGATCGACGCCAACGCATCGACCTCTCCCGACAGGACCGTGGAACGGGGGCCGTTGCTCACCGCGACCGACACCCGATCCGCCACGGCCGCACAGGCGGCCTGGGCCTCTTCCCGCGGCAGTTCGACCAGCGTCATGGCGCCATGGCCGGCGATGCGCCGCAACAGGCCGCTGCGGCGGCAGATGATGCGCACCGCGTCTTCCAGGCTCAGGGCACCGGCGACGTGCGCCGCGGCGACCTCGCCCATGCTGTGACCGACCACCGCCTCGGGCACGATGCCCCAGGACTGCCAGAGCGCCGCGAGCGCCACCTGCATCGCGAACAGGGTCGGCTGCAGAACCCCGATGTCGTCGAAGGACCGGTCGCCAGCCAGCACCGCGCCGAGCGACCATTGCGCCTCCGCCTGGATGGCCATGTCGCAGCGCTCGATCGCGGCGCCGAACACGGGTTCGGTGGCGAGCAGCTGGCGGCCCATCCCGATCCACTGCGAGCCCTGTCCCGGGAAGACGAAGGCGACCCGGGGCGCAGCGGGCTGGGCGCGCGGGACCGGCGCCGCCGCGACCTCCGCGAGCCGCGCCGCCAATGCCGTACCGTCACGTCCCACCACCGCGACGCGATGCTCGTGGGCCGCGCGCCGCAGTGCGCTCGTCGCGCACATCGCGCGCAACTGACCGGCGCCCAGCTGCGGCAGCAGCTGGCGGTAGCGCTCGACCAGCGCGAGCAAGGCGGCCTGCGAGCGCGCGGAGACCGCCAGCACGCAGGCGCGATCCTCGTCGACGTCGGCCGGTGCGCGTTGCGGCGCCTCCTCGACGACGAGGTGGGTATTCGTGCCCGACCAGCCGAAGGAACTGACTCCCGCCACGCGCGCCGTGCCGTTCGTGGGCCACTCCTGCGGCTCGTGGGGAATGGCGAGCCGTGTTCCGCCCAGCGAGATGTGCGGATTGAGTCCGGTGAAGTGCAGGTTCCTGGGAATCGAGCGGTGCTGGAGCACCAGCACCGCCTTCATCAGCCCCGCGACACCCGCCGCGCCTTCGAGGTGCCCGATGTTCGTCTTCGTCGAGCCGAGGAAGCAGGAACCAGCGCCCGCGTCGGCCCTGCCGACCGTGGCGGCGAGCGCCTCCACTTCGATGGGATCGCCGAGGGACGTGCCCGTGCCATGCGTCTCGACGTACCCCACGGCCCGACCGTCGACGCCCGCGTCCCGCAATGCCCGTTCGATCACGGCGCGCTGGGCGAGGCCGCTGGGCGCCGTGATGCCGTTGGTGTGGCCGTCCTGGTTCATCGCCGAGCCGCGGATGACGGCGCGGATCGGATCGCCGTCGGTGATCGCATCCGCAAGCCGCTTGAGTACCACCAGGCCGCAGCCCTCGCTGCGCACGAAGCCATCGGCGCGCTGGTCGAAGGCCTTGCAGCGCCCGTCGGGCGCGAGCATGTGCATGCGCGAGGCCGCGATCGAGAAGTGCGGCCCCAGGATCAGGTTCACGCCGCCGGCGAGCGCGAGCGAAGACTCGCCGCTGCGCAGGCTCTGCACGGCGAGATGCACCGCCGCCAGCGAGGAGGAGCAGGCGGTATCGACGACCACGGCCGGGCCGTGCAGGTCGAACACGTAGGAGAGGCGCCCGGCGAACAGGTTGTGCGCCGTGCCGGTGCCGGCGAAGGCATCCATCGAAGCAGGGTCGGTGTACTGCAGCCACAGGTAGTCGCTCGCGTGCCCGTGCGCCCCCACGAACACGCCGGTCTCGGAGCCGGCGAGCCGGTCGGTCGCGATGCCCGCATCCTCGAGCGCATCCACCGCCACTTCGAGCAGCATGCGCTGCTGGGGATCCATGCGCACGGCCTCGCGCGGCGAGATGCCGAAGTACGCGGCGTCGAAGCGGTCGACGTCGCGCACGAAGCCGCCCCATCGCGAGCTGATGTGCCCGGCGCTGTCCGGGTCGGGATCGTGCAGCCTGGCGTTGTCCCAGCGATCGGCGGGGACCTCGCTGACGGCGTCGACACCTTCGACGAGCAGGCGCCAGTAGCCCTCGGGATCCGAGACACCGCCCGGCAGCCGGCACCCCATGCCGAGGATAGCGATCGGCATTCCGCCCGGGGACCGGGGCGCAGCGGCCCGCATGCGCTTCTCGAGCAGTGCGCGCTGCTCGGGCGTGAGGTTCGCGATGCGGTCCGACATCTTGCTCATCGGCGATCCGTCAATCCTGTTGCGACAGCAGGCGCTGCGCCTCTTCGGGCGTCATCGACTCGACTTCGGCGAGCAGCGCCTCGAGCTCCGCGTCGGCAGCCTCGCCACCGTGGATGAGTTCCGGCCGGCCGGCGCCTTGCGGCGCGACGGCCGCCGCAGCAGAACCGCCTGCGGAAGCCGCTTCTCCGCCGGAGGGCAGATCCAGGCGGGAGGCGAGTTCCTCGGCGAGCACGGCGACGGTCGGGTAGTTCCAGACGAGCGTGGCGGGCAGCGTGAGCTGGGTGCCGGATTCCAGCCGATTGCGCAGTTCCAGCCCCATCAGGGAATCGAGCCCGAGGGTGCGGAACGGCTTGTCGACGGTGATCCGGGCGGCGGGCTGGCGCAGCACCCGGCCGACCTGTTCCTTGACGAACTCGCGCAGCAGGTCCATGCGGGGTCGACCAGGAGTGGCGTCGCGCAAGCGTTCCCGCAACCCCTGGTCCGGCGCCGCACGGGCGGGCGCGGTCCCGGTCGCCCGGAGGTCTTGCAGCAAGGCGCTGCGAGCGGCTGGCGGATACGCGCCGACGTAGGCTTCCACATCCAACGTCATCACGGCGAGCTGCGCAGCGCCGATGGCGAGGGCGCGCCCGAAGGCGTCGAGCGCGGCGGTCGGCGGCATGCTCCCGAGGCCGTTGGATTCCAGCCGCGCGCCCCGGCGCTCGCTTCGGGCGGCAAGACCGATGTCGGCCCACGGGCCCCAGTCGATGGACAGAGTGGGCTGGCCGTGCACCGTGCGCCAGTGTGCGAGCGCGTCCAGGCCTGCGTTGGCCGCTGCGTAGTTGGCCTGCCCGGGCAGCCCGAGCAGCGCCGCGACCGAGGAGAACAGCACGAGCACGGCGTCCGGCCGTGCCTGCAGGCACCGATGCAGGTTCCACGCGCCGTCGAGCTTGGGCGCGAATGCGCGCGCGAAGCGCGCGGCGTCCTGCCCGGGCATCATCGCATCGTCGAGCAGGCCGGCCACATGGACCGCCCCGGTGATGGGGCCGAGATCGCGTTCGGCCGCCTCGAGCGCCTCGGCCAGGGCGAGCGGGTCGGCGGCGTCGGCCTGCAGCGTCACGACGGTGGCGCCGCGGGCCTGCAGCCGCCCGACCGCGGCACGCTGTTGCGCGTCCGGCGCCGATCGACCGAGCAAGGCCAGGCGTCGCGCACCGCGCTCGACGAGCCAGTCCGCCAAGGCGAGTCCCAGGCCGCCGAGTCCGCCGGTGATGACGCAGGCGCCGGACACCAGGTCCGCGAGCGCGTCCCGGTGAAGCTCGAGCTGAAGCGCAGGATCGTCGTGGGTGATCACGAGCTTTCCGGTATGCGAGCCCTGCGCCATGTCGCGGAACGCGTCGGTCATGCTCGAGACCGGCACGGACCGCAGAGGCAGCGCGTCGTACTCGCCACGCTCGAAGCCTGCGAGCACGGCATCCAGCAGCGACGCGATCTCGCCCGGGCGCTCGCGGATGGTGCGATCCAGGTCGATCGCGAAGTACGACAGGCTCCTGCTGAACGGCAGCAGCCCGATCCTCGAGTTCTGGTAGATGTCGCGCTTGCCGATCTCCAGGAACCGGCCATAGGGACGCAGGACGTCGAGACCCGCCTGGACGAACTCGCCCGCGAGCGAGTTCAGCACGACGTCCACGCCCTCGCCGCCGGTGACCGCGAGCAGTTCGTCGCGGAACGCCAGCGAGCGCGAATCCATGACGTGACGGGCACCGAGCGACGCGACCAGGGCGCGTTTCTCGGGACTGCCGGCCGTGGCGTAGATCTCGGCACCGCGGCTCCTGGCGATCTGGATCGCGGCGAGGCCGACGCCGCCGGCTGCCGCATGGATCAGCACCCGCTCGCCGGGCTGCAGCCGCGCGAGATCCACGAGGGCGTGATGTGCCGTGGCGAAAGCCACGGGGACGGCCGCGGCCTGCGCCAGGCTGAGCGCAGCCGGGACGCGCCTGACGAGCCGGGCGTCGACCGTCACGTGACTCGCGAGGCAGTCGCGGGCGATCGCCAGCACCGCGTCGCCAGGCTGCAGGTCCGCGACGCCCGATCCGACGCGAAGGACGCGACCGGCGCACTCCAGGCCCAGCGGACCGACGCCGTCGGCGTAGCCGGGATAGGCGCCCAGCGCCGACAGCACGTTCAGGAAGTTCAGGCCAGTCGCGGCGACCTCGATCTCGACCTCGCCTGCCTCCGGGGCACGGCGCGGTACGGGTCGACAGAGCAGGCCGTCGAGGATGCCGGGCGTCGTCGCCACGGCCCGGTATGCGCGCCCCGCCCGTGGACCGCGCAGCGCAGGCAGGGTTTCCTGCGCGCCGATCGCGGGTTCCAGTCGCGGCAGCAGCACCTGATCGTCCCGCAACGCCGCCTGGTCCGCCTCGCCCCGCAGCAGCTCGTCTGCGAGCCGCTCGAAGTCCGCGGCAAGCGGCGCGCGCGGCAGGTCGATGACACGGCTGCGCAGCTCGGCATGCTCGTTGGCCAGCGTGCGCATCAGGCCCCAGCACGGCGCGTGATCGAGCCGCGGTGCCTCCGCCGCGAGTACGGCCTGCGCCCCCCGGGTCGCCACGAGCAGCCGCGGGTGCGGGCGACTGTCCTTGCCCGTCAGCGCGTGGATCGTGGCGAGCACGCCGGAGCACGCCGCGAGCGCCCCGGCGAATGACGCGTCGCCAGGCTCGCCGGCTTCGACTGCGCCGGGTGCGAGGATGATGGCGTCGTAGGCAGAGAGGTCGGGTGCTGGCGCGGTCATCGCGCCCACGTCCGCGATCACCGCTGGCTGTCCCCGCGCCCGCAACGGCGCGGCGATCGCCGCCGCAAGCCGTGCGTCGTCGGCGACCACCAGCCAGGGCCGGTCGACGCCCGACGGGAGCCGGGTTCCTGCCGAGGATCCTGCCGAACGGCCGCCGGGGGCCGGAGCGGTCTGCGGACGCCAGGTCAGCCGGTGGATCGACGGTCCGCCGGACGCGTCGGCCGCGCCGATCCGCCGGAACACGAGCCCGCCGATGCGGGCGACGCATCGACTCTCGTCGGAGAACACATCGATGTCGACGACGACGGTCTCCGACTCGGCCTCGGCCGTGGCACGTCGGCACGCCCGCGCCCAGCCGGAGGTAGACGATGCGCCGGCGATGGTGACGGTCTCCACCCGCACCGGGACGAACGTGTCGGCGGGCGATCCGCGGTCGATCAGCGCGACACCGAGTTGCAGCGCCGCGTCGAGCAGCGCCGGATGCAGGGCCGATCCCGACGTGGACAGCCCGTTCGCGAGCGCGATCCTCGCGGTCGCGACACCGCCGTCCTGGCGCAGTGCGGTCACGCCCTGGAACGCCGGACCGTACTCGAGACCGCGCCGGGCCGCGGCGGCATAGTGTTCGCTCGCCGCCCGGTCGGACCCGGACGGCGGCGCGCCCGCCGGCGCAGGCCCCAGGGCATCCCCGGCGGCAATGAATCCGCGAGCATGCACCGTCCACGGCGCGTCGCTGCGCGCGAGGTCGCGGCTCGAGATCCGGAAGCTGCGCTTGCCGGGGGGGCCGGCCGTCAAGGCGACCTGCAGCAACCGCCGGGCTTCAGGGTCGAGCATCAGGGCCTCTTCCAGGCGCAGGTCCTCGACCGCGATCGTGTCGCGTCCGGGAAGCTGCAGGCCTGCCTCGCAGGCCAGCCCGACGAACAACGCCGCCGGCACCACGACGTTGCCCCGGACCTTGTGGTCGGCCAGGTACTGCACGCGCTGCAGGTCGAGCTGCAACTCGGCGAGCTGCAGGTCCGCGTCGATCGACGAGGTGACCAGCGCGCCGAGCAGACCGGCCCGCCCCGCCGCGCCGCCGGCCGCTGCGGTCGGCTCGAACCAGTGCCGTTCACGTTGCCAGGGGTAGCACGGCAGGTCGACCGGCCGCCACGGACCCTCGAACGCGGCGTCCCATCGCACGGCGTGGCCGGCGACGTGCAGGCTGGCGAGGGCGGACTGGAACGCGACCTCGCCGTCCGTGTCGCGCAGCAGGCTGGGAATCCGCGGACCGTCGACTCCGGCGGCCTGCTGCTCCTGCTGGATCGCGGCGAGCAGGGCCGGATGAGGACTGAGCTCGACGAAGCTGACCGGGCCCGCGGCCAGCACGTCGCGCACCACCGATCCGAACCGCACCGTGCTGCGCAGGTTGCGCACCCAGTAGTCGACCCCGAGCTCGCCACCCGCGAGCGGGCGCGCCTCGACGGTCGAGTGCAGCGGCAACGCCCCGTTACGCGGCACGAGCCCGGCGAGCGCGGCACGCAGCGGCTCGAGCAGCGGGTCCATCTGCGGACTGTGCGAGGCGACGTCCACGTTGATCCGCCGCTGGAAGATCTCCCGGCCCTGCAGCTCGGCGAGCAACTCGTCGAGCGCCACGGGATCGCCCGCCACCACGGTCGAGCGCAGCGAATTGCTCACGGCGACGCAAAGCCGGTCGCCGAACCGCTCGAGCGCCGCGCCGGCGTCCTCTAGCGTCAGTTCGACGAGCGCCATGGCGCCCTTGCCGCGCGCGTCGCGCATCAGCCGGCTGCGATTACAGATCACCCGCACGGCGTCCGCGAGCGACAGCGCTCCGGCGGCCCACGCGGCGGCGACTTCACCCATGCTGTGTCCGACCACGAGGTCGGGCTCGACACCCATCGCGCGCCATTGCCGGGTCAGCGCCACCTGCAACGCGAACAGCACGGGCTGCACGACGTCGATGTCCGACAGGCGCGACGTCGTCGCGTCCGCCTCGAGCTCGGCGATCACGGACCAGCCCGCCTGTTCGCGGATCAGTGCATCGCACTCCCCGACGGCCGCCCTGAACGATGGCGACCTGCCCATCAGGTCGCGCCCCATCCCGAGCCACTGGGACCCCTGCCCTGGATAGACGAACGCGATCCGGCGGCGCTCGCCCGGCGAGCCCCGGCCCTGCCAGCAACTCTCGCTCGCCTGCCCCGCCGCGAACTCTTCGAGTCGCTGGCACATCTCGTCGCGCCGTGAGGCCGCGATCGCCAGCCGGTATTCCAGGTGCGTCCGACGCACGGCCGCCGTGTAGCAGACGTCGGACAGGAGACGCTCGGGGTCGGCGACCTCTTGGCGCAGGCAAGCCTGGAGATCGCGCGCGCGCTGCACCAGGGCCTCCGGGGAGGCGGCGGAAAGCAGCAACAGCTGCGGTCCCGATCGCGCGGACTGCGCGGGGCTCTCCGGGCGCACCTCGAGCGGAGACTCCTCGAGCACGACATGGGCGTTGGTCCCCGCGATGCCGAAGGCGCTGACGCCGGCGCGCCGCGGTTCGTAGCCTCTTGGCCAGGGAACGGCGGCCGTCGGGATCCGCAACGGGATCTCGCTCCAGGGAATCGCAGGATTGGGCTGTTCGAAGTTGAGGCTGGCGGGAATCGTCTCTCGATGCAGGGCCAGCGCGGCCTTCACCAGGCCGGCGACGCCCGCAGCGCCCTCCGTGTGCCCGATGTTGGTCTTCACGGAGCCGACCCAGGCCAGTCGATCGGCAGGCCGGCCACGCGCGAGCACGTCGCCGAGGGCACCGATCTCGACCGGATCGCCCGCCCGCGTTCCCGTGCCATGCGCCTCGACCAGGCCGATCGAGGCCGGCTCGACCCCCGCGTCCCCGCAGGCCCGCGCCAGCAGCTCGTCCTGGCCGACGCGACTGGGCGTGCCCATCGAGCCACTGCTGCGGCCGTCGTTGTTGACGGCGCTGCCGCGGATCACCGCGTAGATCCGGTCACCGTCGGCGACGGCGCGGTCCAGGGCCTTCAGCAGGATGACCGCCGCACCCTCGCTGCGCACGTAGCCATCGCCGCGCGCGTCGCCGAACTTGCAGCGACCGTCCGGCGCCATCATGCGGCTCTGCGAATACGCGATCGTGATGTGCGGCTGCAGGATCACGTTGACCCCGCCCGCCAGGGCCAGCTCGCTCTCGCCGTTACGCACGCTGATGGCGGCCAGGTGGACCGCAGCCAGCGAGGAGGAACAGGCTGTATCGATCGTCAGGCTCGGCCCCCGCAGGCCGAGCAGGTAGGACAGCCTGCCGGAGGAGGCATACCGGCCGCTGCCGGTCGTCATGTAGAAATCGACCGACTCCGGGTTGGCGAACAGCCGTGCTTCGAAGTCGCTCAGCCACTGGCCGACGAACACGCCCGTCCGCGACCCCTCCAGCGTCGCGCGATCGACGCCGGCGTCGTCGATCGCCTCGCAGGCCGTTTCGAGCAGCAACCGCTGCTGGGGGTCGAGGCGCTCGGCTTCACGCGGCGAGAGACCGAAATAAGAGCAGTCGAAGCCATCGATGGCCTCGAGGTATCCCCCCCAGCGGGACATGATGCGACCGGGCGTTGCCGGCCGCGGATCGAAGTACCTGGCCGTGTCGATACGGTCTCGCGGAATCTCGGTGATGGCCTGGCGACCCTCGACGAGCAGTTGCCAGAACTCCCCCGGAGTCGTCACGCCACCGGGGAACCGGCAGCCGATACCTACGATGGCGACACTGCGACCGGCTGCCGCAAGGCTCGAGGCGGTCACGAAGCCGGCTCCGGCCGAGACGCGACGGCGGAGGCCGATTCGAGCTCGCGCGCGATCTCGCCGAGGACCTCGGCGCGTCGCGGCACCAGATAGAAGTGATCTCCGTCGAAGACACGCAGCCGGAAGCGATCGGTCGTCGCCACCCGCCAGCCGTCCAGTTGTGCGACCGGGGCGCGCGGGTCGGTCGAGCCGCCGAACACGGTCAGCGGACACGCGAGCCGCGGTTCGGGCAGCAGAGCGTGCGTCTCGAGCGCGGCGATATCCGCCCTGAGCCCCGGCAGCAGCAGGGACATCAGCTCGCGATCGGCGCGCACCGCGGCGGGGATGCCCCCGTAGCGACGATCCAGCGCGTCCACGAAGGCGTCGTCGTCGAGGTGCCGCAGCGGCGGATCGGGATCCGAATGGCCAGGTGCCCGCCGCGCCGACAACCAGACGTGCAGGGGCGCCGGCAGGCCTGCCGCCTCGATGCGGCGCGACACCTCGAACGCGATCACCGAGCCCATGCTGTGGCCGAAGACCGCGAAGGGCAGGTCGAGCTGCCGGCGCATGGCCGCCAGCGCGGCCTCCACGATCTGCCCGAGGTTCGAGAGGGGCGGCTCGCGAAAACGCGCCTCGCGGCCCGGCAACTGGAACGCGCAGACGTCGACGTGCGCAGGTAGTTCCTGCGACCAGGGACGAAACACGGCTGCGCCGCCGCCAGCGTAGGGAAAGCAGAACAACCGCAGCGTCGCGGCAGCGGAAGGCCGGAAGCGGACGAACCAGTCAGACGCCACGGCGGGCGCTCCGCGAACTGCTGCGGTCGGCGTCGACGGAGCGGTGCGCGTCTAGGGCATTCATCTTTGGAATTTTGTCAGCCACCGATCGACTCAGGCTGTGAGCAACGGCAAGGTCTACTCGTCGACTCCCCGAAATGTGGGCTGCCCGACGCGCCGCCACGGCGGCCGGATGACGCACGCGACCTCCAACCGGACCACCGGCGACCCGTTTCGCACATCGTGGTTCCCTCCCTGTCGCGAACCGGGAGCCAGGTCCGGCAAGGAACCGTTGCGCTATCGCGCCCCCTTCCCCCAAAGCACCACTTCGGCCGTCTCGAGCAGGATGAACAGATCGAAGACGACGTTGCGATGCTTCACATAATATAGGTCGTATTGCAGCTTTTCCTTGGCGTCCCGTTCCGACGAACCATAGGGATAGCAGATCTGCGCCCAACCCGTGATGCCCGGCTTCACCCAGTGCCGGTCATGGTAGTAGGGAATCTTGCTGCCGAGCTCGGCCACGAACTCCGGGCGCTCGGGCCTGGGTCCGACGAAACGCATGTCGCCGGCCAGGACGTTCAGCAGTTGGGGCAACTCGTCTATCCGCAGCTTGCGGATCACGGCGCCGACCCGCGTCGCCCGCGGGTCGCCCTGCTGTGCCCAGGCGGCAACGCCGTCCTTTTCGGCGTCGATCCTCATGCTGCGGAACTTGCGGATCACGAAGTGACGTCCCTCGAACCCGACCCGCGTCTGGCCGTATAAAACAGGCGCGCGCCAGCCATCTTCGAGCTTGATCGCCAGGACGGTCACCACCATCACCGGCCAGGTGAGCGCCAGCAGCAGGGCCGAGGCGAAGACGTCGAAGACGCGCTCGAGCGCCGATCCGACGACGTCGCGGCGAAAACCGTCCGAGAAGATCATCCAGCTCGGGTTGACCATGTCCACGCGAACCTTGCCGGTCTCGCGCTCGAGGAAGGTTACGATGTCGACGACGTTGATGCCCCGCATGCGGCAGTTCAGCAGCTCCTCTACCGGAAAGCCCTTGCGCTGGTCGTCCAGCGCGACCACGACCTCGGTCGCGCCCTGGGCGCGGATCAGCTCGTACAGCGGCCGATCCTGGGGGAGGACCCTGTCGTCGGGCACGCCGAGCCGGTCTTCGCTGCCGCGCAGGAAGCCCACGACGATGAACCCCCTCTGGTCCGTGCGCCGACGCAGCTGCAGCACGGCCTGCGCACGCTGGCCGGCGCCGAAGACGATTACCCGGCGCTTCAGCACGTCGTCGTCCAGCAGGTGCATGAACACGACCCTGATCACGAAGCAGCCGACCACGGAAACGATTGTCGTGATGCCGAGCACGCCGCGCCCGAATTCGAACGAGGGGAACAGATAAACGAACACCGTGAGCACGATGCTGGCGACCAGCGCCGCTGCCATCAGCCGCATGGCGACGCCGACGGTCCTGGCGCGCTGCTGCGACGCGTAGAGACCCATCGCCGTCATGCCGATGATCATCGCCAGAGCGAAGACGAATGCCGGCGCAAGGAAATCGTCGAAGTACGCGGGGGCCTCCGCGAGGCCGAAGCGCAGCAGCACGGCGCAGTAAGGCGCGGTGAAGCAGACGCCGATCTCGAGGATGGCGAGCAGTGCCACCGAGACGTGAATGTAGCTGCCGAACAACCTGATGCGCACGGTCGAGACCCGTCAGAATGGAAGCGGCGTCAGGCTAACTGATGTCCCTGCCTCGATTCGCGACAGATTCCTCGCTCGAAAGCTGGATCGGTATCCGCATCGCGCCGAACGTCGGAGAGTCGAGAACAGCTCGACTTACTCAGCAGTCACGAATATAGGCGACAGAGGGCGCCTGGAAGAATGAGCGCACCAGCTTTCGATCGGCGCGCACGGCGGCGCGCTGCGCATCGACGCGCTCACGCAATTGCTCCCTCTTCTGCAAC
>JADLDF010000408.1 GCA_020846815.1 Gammaproteobacteria bacterium
CAGCGAGGCGGCTGCCGCGACCGTGGTCGTGCCGTCGCCGTGCAGGAAATAGCGGCGCTGCGGCGCCAGCTGGTCGGCCTGCTCCAGGGCCGCGAGCAGTCCGCGGTCGAGCGCGACGGCACCGCCGCTGGCGCGATCCCAGGCCGCGGCGTCGAGCTCCGCGATGCGCTCGCCGACGGCGACGCCCGCGCTCATGCGGCGCTTTCGCCGGCCGCGGCGCCTTGCGGCGCACCATTGCGGATCAGCAGCCGGTGCTTGCCCGCCGCGCTGCGCTGCAGAGTCGTGGCCGCCTCGAAACGCACGCGGCAGTCCGTACCCAGCGCCGCGTCCAGCGCCTGGCGCAGTGTCTCGCCGGGGATCTCGGCGTCGTGACCGGCGCGACGGACGTAGCGCACCAGCAGTTCGCCGGGCTCGGCCTGCAGCAGCTGGTAGCGTGCGATCGCTGGATGCGCCTCGATCACGGTGCTGGCGACGTACGGCGAGAGCCGCCGGCCGTCGGCACATTGCAGGAACTCGACGACCCGTCCGCACAGGTCGGCGAGGGTCGGCGCGGCGCGGCCACAGGGGCAGGGCGCGGCATCGATCCGGCCGAAGTCGCCGAGCGCATAGCGCAGCAACGGCATCGCGCGGTCGACCAGCGTCGTCAGCGCCAGCTCGGTCGGTCCGCCCGAGGCGGCCGCCGGCAGCGCCTCGGCGAACGTGGTCTCGAAGACGAGATGCCGCCGGCCGTGCCCGCACTCCGCCGCGACTTCCTTGAACTCGGTGCTGCCGTAGACGTCGAAGACGCGCCCGCCGAAGCCCTCCTCGAGGCGCGCTCGCGTCGCGCCGGTCAGCAGCTCGGAGCTCGTGAACAGCCGTCGCACCCGCGGCGGCGCGAGGCCCGCCTGTTCGCAGCGGTCGAGGAACTCGACGTACCAGGACGGGTAGGCGTACAGGGTCGTCGGTCGCCAGGCACGCGCGAAGGCGATCTGCGCGTCGAACGGCCGGTGCACCGAGACGCGCGTGAGCGCCAGCGGCGACGGCCAGAGGGGCCGTGGCCGCGGTGTGTCGGCCGCGGCCTCCGGATCCTCTCCGACCACGAGCACCCGCTCCGGCAGCGACAGGCCGCCGGTCAGTGAGCGGCGCCACTTCACTGGGCCTCTCAGCAGCGACCAGCTCGCCGGACAGAACCAGGTCTCGGTCGGCTGTCCGGTGCTGCCCGAGGTCCGCGACATGCGGCAGGCCCGTGGATCGACGTCGTCGGCGCGCAGCTGTGCGCCGAGTCGCTGCACGTCGGCCTTGCGCAGCACGGGGAAGCGCTCGAGGTCGGAGCGGCTGTGCAGGCTCGCCGGATCGATGCCGAGCGAGCGATAGAAGGGGACGTGCCGCACCGCGTGCCGCAGCGTTTCGACCAGGCGCTCTTCCTGGTAGCGGGCGATGTGCGCTGCAGACCAGCGCTCCGAGCGCAGCAGCGACGCCAGCGACCAGAGCTCGCGGATCATCCACGAGCCTCGGCGAACAGCCGCGTGTAGCCGTCGGCGACGCGGTGCCAGTCGTGATGCGCACGCACGATCTCGCGGCTCGCGGCGCCCATCTGATGGCGCAGCGCCGGCGATGCCGACAGTGCGCCTAGGCCCTCGGCGATCGCGCCCGCGTCGTCGGCCGGCACGAGATAACCGTTGGTGCCGTGCCGCACCAGCTCGGGCATGCCGCCGATCCGCGTCGCGATGACCGGCAGGCCGCAGGACATGGCCTCGAGCATGGCCATGCTGCAGCTCTCGGAACGCGAGGCCAGCACGAATACGTCCGCCCGGCGATACACGCCCGGCAGCTCGGCATTGTCGATGTGCCCGAGGAACTCGACCCGCGCTGCGACGCCGCGCTCCCGGCAGGCCCGGCGCAGCTCCTCGATCTCGGGACCGGTAC
The DNA here is from genome assembly GCA_020846815.1 of Gammaproteobacteria bacterium. The sequence goes on from JADLDF010000408.1 coordinate 1,906, forward strand.
CGACGACGTCGGCGACGACCTCGCCGCAGCGCGGGTCGGCGAGCGCATCGATCAGCAGGTCGACGCCCTTGCGGCGGATCAGGCGCGCGACGCACAGCGCGCGCAGCGCGGGACGACGTGCGTCCGGCACCGGCGCGGGGCTGAAGGTCGCCGCCTCGACGCCGTTGGCGATGACCAGGATCGGCTGGGCGCCGAAGGCGCGCTGCGCGAGCGCACGCAGACCGTCGCTGTTGGCGACGACGTGAGCGGCGCGCCGCAGGATCCGCGCGGTGACGGGTTTGAGCAGGCCGTGCAGCCAGGTCAGCACGCGATCCGCGGCATAGCCTGGCACGTCCGAGCCGCGCAGCGCCACGACGTAGGGGCGCCGCGTCAGCAGCGACCACAGCGGCGCCAGCAGGCCGGTCGGCACGACGAAATAGAACAGCGCGCAGTCGAAGTGCGTGGCGCGGACGATGCGCGGCAGACGCAGCGCGGCCATGAGCAGGAAGACCAGCGCGCCGGAGAGGCCCATGTCGTGGACGCCGCGGCGCCGGCAGCGCACGCGATGCACGGTGACGCCATCCTCGATCCGCACCGCCGGCTCGTCGCCGCTGCGCGCGGTCAGCACCGTGACCTCGTGGCCCTGCACCTGCAGCGCGCGCGCCAGGCTGCGCGAGGCGATCGCGGCGCCGCCGCCGACCGGCGGATACTCGTAGTTGACCAGCAGCAGCTTCATGGCGGCCGCAGCCACTGGAAGCGCGGCAGCGGCGCGCGGCGCTCGCGGCGCCACAGCAGCAGGTCCGCGGCGAGTCCCTTCGGCCGTCCGATGGCCATGCGCAGCTCGAACTCCTCGGCGCCGAGCTTGCGCTTGAAGCGCCGCGACGATGCGTTGAACTGCGCGGTGATGCTGAAGAAGCGCCTGCAGCCGCGCGCGGCCAGTGCCGCGTGCACGCCGTGACGCAGCGCCGGGGCGAGCTGCAGACCGCGCGCGGCGCGCGCGACGTAGGCATCGTGGAGGTAGGCGGAATCCGGCGGCAGCGCGCCGATGGCATCGGCGGCATGGCCGGCTGCGCCGATGCGGTCGAGCCGCGCCCAGGTGTAGCCGAGCAGCCGGGTGCCGTCGAACAGGCCGAAGCAGATGCCGTCGTCGAGCCGCCGGCGCGTCGTCTCGACGTCGAGGATGCGGCAGGGCAGGCCCGCGACCCGCGGGGCATCGTCGGCAACGAGCCGGCGCAGCGCATAGCGCTGCAGCGTCGCGGCGAGCCCGGGGTTCGGCCGGAACGGCTCCTCGACGACCGAATAGGGGTAGAACAGCAGCCCGAGCCGGGCGAGACCGTCGATCGTTTCCTGGGTCGCGAGGCCGAAGCGCAGGCGTTCGCGGGCACGCAGCAGCAGGGAACGCCGTGCCTCCTCGCCGGTGTGCGTCATGCCGCAGATCCGTCGTGCCGCGTGGGGACGGCGAGCATCCTGCAGCGGCCGCAGTCGATCTGGCGCTCGCAGCGCGTCGGCCAGCAGCCGACGCGGCGGTCGCGGGCGAGAGCCAGGCGCGACAGATGGTCCTTCATGCCGCCCTTGAGGAGCACGAGGTCGCCGGC
>JADLDF010000409.1 GCA_020846815.1 Gammaproteobacteria bacterium
CGGCTGCCACTATGCTGCCGCCCAAGATGTCAAACGCCCTGCCTGCGGAACTGGACGCCTTCCTGCGGGCACATCCGGACGTCCGCTTCTTCGATGCCTTCCTGAGCGATCTCAATACCGCCGAGCGTGGCAAGCGCATCGACCGCGCCGGCATCGCGCGGCTCTACGACTCGGGCATGCTGCTGCCCGGTTCGATGTTCGCGCTCGACATCCTCGGCCGGACCAACGAAGCGAGCGGTCTCGGCTTCGACGACGGCGACGCCGACCGCCCCTGCCGACCCATCCCGGGCACGCTGCTGCCGGTGCCCTGGCTGCGCGCCGACGGCGTCGCGCAGCTGCAGCTGACCATGTTCGAGAGCGACGGCCGGCCGTTCTTCGCCGATCCGCGCCAGGTGCTGGTGCGCGTGCTCGACCGCTTCCATCGGCTGAACCTGACGCCGGTGATCGCGCTCGAGTACGAGTTCTACCTGGTCGACCGGGAGCCTGGCCCGGACGGTCTGCCGCGGCCTCCGGTCGGCCCGCTGAGCGGCCGCAGGGAGTTCCGCACCCAGATCAACTCCATGCTGGATCTCTCTGAATACTCGACGGTTCTGGCCGACATCGATGCGGCCTGCCGGGCCCAAGAGGTGCCCGCGACCACGGCCCTCGCCGAGCATGGTCCGGGGCAGTTCGAGGTCAATCTCGCGCATCGCCCGGATGCGCTCGCGGCCTGCGACCAGGCGCTGCGCTTCAAGCGCATCGTCAAGCACGTCGCCCGCACCCATGGCTGCACGGCGACCTTCCTGCCCAAGCCGTATCGCAACGCGGCCGGATCGGGTCTGCACGTGCACGCCAGCCTGCTGGACGCCGGCGGCCGGAACCTGTTCGCCAGCGAATCGCCGACCGGCTCGGCCGACCTGCGCCATGCGATCCGCGGCCTGCTCGACACCCTGGCCGACGGTGTGGCGCTCTGCGCACCCGGCCCGAACTCCTACCGGCGCTTCCGTCCCGAGACCTACGTGCCGCTGTCGGCGACCTGGTCGGTCAACAACCGCGGCTCGGCGCTGCGGATTCCGCTCAGCGATGCGGCGAACCGCCGCATCGAGCACCGCCTCGCCGGCGCCGACGCCAATCCCTACCTGGTCGTCGCCTGGATGCTCGCCGGCATCCACCGCGGACTGTCGCGCGGCGAGGAACCGCCGCCGCCGCTCGACGGCAATGCCTACCGGCCGTCCGCGGCGGTCAGCCCCGAGGCCGCGCCGCCGTCTTCGTCACAGTCGCCATCCTCATCCACATTGCCATCCTCGTTTTCGTCTCCCCTGCCCCGGCACTGGCCGCTGGCGCTGGAGCGCTTCGCGCGCAGCGCGTTCGCCGCGGAGTACCTCGGCCGCCCCTTCACGCGGCTCTATGAAACCGTGCGGCAGGGCGAGCTCGACGATTTCCAGTCGCAGGTCTCGCCGCTCGAGATCGAGCGCTGGCTGCGGCCGGCCTGACCGAGCGCATCGGCATGGGTCGCGCCGCCTACGTCCCGTCCTACTACCTAGACACGGCCCATGCGGCGGCCGAGCGGCCGGTGCTCGCCGGCACGGTCGATTGCGACGTCTGCGTCGTCGGCGGCGGCATCGCCGGCTGCTCTACGGCGCTGCACCTCGCCGCGCGCGGTTTTTCGGTCGTGCTGCTGGAAGCGCAGCGCATCGGCTGGGGCGCCTCCGGCCGCAGCGGTGCGCAGGCGCTGTTCGGCGTGGCCGCCGGCCAGGCGAAGCTCGAGCGGCTGGTCGGCACGGCCGACGCGCGGCGCATCTGGGACGTTACGCTCGAGGGCCTGGAGCTGCAGCGCGAGTTGATCGCACGCCATCGCATCGACTGCGACTACGTCGCGGGACAGATGCAGGTGGCCCTGAAACCGCGACAAGAGGCCGAGCTGCGCGCCGAGGTCGAGACCCTGCAGACGCGCTACGACTACCGCTCGATCCGCATGGTGGAACGCGCCGAGCTGCGCAGGCTGCTCGCGAGCGAACGCTACCTCGCCGGCACCTACGATCCGAACTGCGGGCACCTGCATCCGCTGAACTACACCCTCGGCCTCGCCGCGGCCGCCACGCAGCGCGGCGTGCGGATCTTCGAAGGCAGCCGCGCGCTCGCCTGGGACCGCACCGGCGGGCGCCTGCGCATCGCGACGCCGCGCGGCGAGGTGCGCTGCCGGCAGCTCGCGCTCTGCGGCAACGCCTGGCTCGGCCCCACCGCGCCGGCACTGGCACGCCGGATCATGGCCGTGGGCACCTACCTGGTCTCGACCACGCCGCTCGGCGCGGCACGCGCCGCCGCGCTGATCGCGAACCGCGCCGCCGTGACCGACGTCAACTGGGTGCTCGACTATTTCCGCCTGTCGGCGGACCACCGCCTGCTGTTCGGCGGCCGCGTCAGCTACTCCGGGCTCGACCCTTTCGGCACCTCACGCGCGATGCGGGCACGCATGCTGGCCGTGTTCCCGCAGCTCGCCGACGTCGCCATCGAGCACGCCTGGGGCGGCTACGTCGACATCTCGCTGCACCGCGCGCCACCCTTCGGCCGGCTCGCACCCGACATCTACGTCCTGCAGGGCGTCTCCGGCCACGTCATCGCGCTGGCCGGCGTCGCCGGCACGCTGCTCGCCGA
>JADLDF010000410.1 GCA_020846815.1 Gammaproteobacteria bacterium
AGCATCACCACGGCCACGCTCTGCTGGTCGCGCGCCGCCTGGTCCCAGACGCGGCTGACCTGCGCATCGAAGGCCGCGCGGTTCAGCAGCCCGGTGAGGCCGTCGTGGCTCGCGACCTCGGCCAGCAACTTGCGCTCGAGGAACGAGAGCCGCATGGCGTGCTCGAGCGCATAGCTGCCCGCGCCCGCGAACACGTTGGCGCAGGCCAGGATGAAGACGTTGTAGGCGGCCATCGCCGGCGGCATCGCCAGCCACCAGGCTGCGATCGCGAACGCCGCGACCATGAACGCATTGGTGCGCAGCGCGGCGAAGAATGGCAGGCCGAGCATGAAATAGACGAAGAACGTGGTCAGCACCAGGCGCGCCGTGCCGAGCGCCACGAAGGCCGGGTCCGGAGCCCAGGCGGCGGTGACCGCGGCCGCGATGCCAAACAGCGGCGCGCCGGCCTGCAGCGCCGGCAGGAAGAAGCGCTCGTAGCGGCCCGTGCCGGTCAGCCAGAGGCCGAGCAGCATCAGCGGCAGCTCGATGCCGAAGCGCATCAGGTCGTCGGGCAGCCGCCACGGCGTGCCGAGCAGCTGGTGATCGAGGATCGCGAAGCCGAGCACGGTGCACAGCGCGAGCAGGAGCGCGAGCCGGACGCGCGGACGCACGGAGCCGGCGTGGGCGCTGCGGTATTCCTGCTCCAGCGCCGGTGCGAACCGCAGCCAGGGGAAGCCACGCTGGAGCGTGCGCGACGCGGCGGATTCGGCGCGGAACTGGAAGCTGGTCGGCGACACTCTTCAGGGCGTCTCGATCGCGGGCGGGCAGGTGCGCATTCTATGACGCGGCTCGCACGCGCACCACGAATCCTGCGATCGATCGCTGCTCGAGCGGCGCTCGCGCGTGTCGCGCCTGCAATAAGTGAAACGCTGGCATACATCCGTGTCGGCGCGTTCCTACGCCGGGCGACGCAGGCGGCCCGTGCGCCTTCGGCGTGGCGCGCTGCGATGCGCCTCGATGCGGTGCCGTGCGCGGCGTCGTGGCGCGACGGCGGCAGCGGCGTTCAGGCGAGGTAGCGGGCGAGGTACTCGTCGAAGCTGCCGGTCGAGGTCGCTTCGATCGCGCGCGCCGCCGCGAGCGACTCGCTCGCCTCGTCGCGGAACTCGGCGAGACGCGCCGCGTTCGGCGGATAGAGCTCCAGGAAATAGCTCTTGTGCTGTCGCGACGTGCGCAGCGCGAGCTCGAAGAAGCTCTCGCCGGTGTCTCGCAGCTCCTCGATCAGGCGCGCCGAAGGCGTCAGCGCGACGTCGTCGAGCTTGGCGGCCTGGGTCGCGAGCGCGGCCGTGTACGGCCGGGTCGGATCCCCCTCGTCGAGCAGCTCGCAGATGCCCTGCATCTGGTCGATGAGCTCGCGCGCCCAGTCCAGCATCGGCACCGGCCGGCCTTCCCGGCGCAGCACCAGGCCCTGTTCGCGGCCACGCCGCGCGACGACGACGTGGTTCCGGTCGAGCGCCGACTGCTCCGCGGCATCGATCAGCGGGCTGTCGCGCGTCAGGCAGAGCACCAGGAAGGCCTCGAGGAAACGCAGCTTGTTCTGGTTGACCCCCACCGGGTCGAAAGCACTGACGTCGAGCGAGCGCACCTCGACGTACTCGACGCCGGCACGCTGCAGCGCCTTGGTCGGCCGCTCGCCGGAGCGGGCGACGCGCTTCGGCCGGATGAAGCTGTAGTACTCGTTCTCGATCTGCAGCAGGTTGGTGTTGAGCTGGCGGTACCGGCCGTCGACCTTGACGCCGATCTTCTCGTACTCGGGGCTCGGCGTGGTCATCGCGGCCGTGAGGTCGCGGACGTATTCCTCGAGGCTGTTGACCGAGACCTCGACGCCCGCCTGGTTGCGGTTGCGGTAGCCGAGGTCGCTCATGCGCAGCGAGGTCGCGAACGGCTCCCAGGCCGTGCCCTTGCCGAACTCGGGCAGCTCGACGTCCCGGGCGCGCAGGAAGGACTTGCAGACCGTCGGCGAGACGCCGAAGAGATACAGCACGATCCAGCCGAATCGCCGGTAGTTGCGCAGCAGGTCGAAATAGCAGGACGAGACGAAATCCTGGCCCGCATCGCGCGACTCGCGGACCGCGACCCAGGGCTCCCAGAGCTTTTCGGGGAAGGAGTAGTTGAAGTGCACGCCCGAGATCGCCTGCATGACCCGGCCGTAGCGCGCGCCGAGACCCTCGCGGTAGATGGTCTTCAGGCGGCCGATGTTCGACGGTCCGTACTGCGCGATCGGGATGCTGGCGTCGCCGTCGAGCGCACAGGGCATGCTGGTCGCCCACAGCAGCTCGTCGCCGAGATGCTGGTAGACGAACTGGTGCTGGTCGCAGAGGTACTGCAGCAGCTCCCAGTTGGTACGGAAGGTCGGCGTGACCAGCTCGATCAGCGCCTCGGAATAATCGGTGGTGATGTGCTCGGCGGTCAGCGCCGAGCCGAGCGCCGGCGGGTGCATCGACTGCGCGACCTTGCCGTCGGGCGTGACCCGCAGCGACTCCTTCTCGACGCCGCGGCGGCCGCCCTGGAGCACGCCTTTCTGTCCCCCGTTGACGAGGGCGGCGAGGCGCCGCTCGAACGTGCGGTCGATGCGCGAGACGGGCATGGGGCTCTACCAGCGGATCCGGCCCGCGAGGATGTCGCGCGCCATCGCGAAGTCGCCGATCAGGCTGTAGAGGGGGTGGGTGAAGGTGGCCGGGCGGTTCTTCTCGAAGAAGAAGTGGCCGACCCAGGCGAAGCCGTAGCCGGTGACGAGGCCGGACAGCAGCAGCCAGGGCTCGCGCGTGGCGAGCGCGGCGAGCCACTGCAGCACGGCGAGCGAGGTGCCGATGAAATGCAGCCGCCGGCAGCGGCGGTCGGCGTGCTCCCCGAGATAGTAGGGGTAGAACTCGCGGAAGCTGCCGAAGCGCGCGCCCATGAATCCGGCCTTCACGCGCCCGCCTTCACCAGCTCGAGGAAGCGCCGCACGCGCCGCGCATTGCCGCCGAAGTCGCCGCTGCCGATGCCGACGCGCGACTTGGAGCGTACATCGACCCGCGTGCCGCCGCCCTCGGCGCGCAGCCGGATCACGATGTCGTCCTGGACCCCGAAGAAGCGACTGGTGTCGGTCGCCTCGATCCGCCCCTCTTCGGGCACCGATGCGACGAGTGTCCAGCCGAGATCGCGGACCACCGACGCGGCGCGGGCAAAGGCCTGGGCCGGTGCGACGCCGTGCAGGATCGCCGGCTGGATGTCCGGATAGGCCCTGCGCTGCGCCTCGGGCACATTGATCCGGCCGCCGGCGCCCTCGATCGCAGTGACGTATCCGGGCGGATGGACGGCACCGGCCTGCTGCCGCAGCGCCACCATGGCGACGAACGGCGGCGGCGCCGCGAGGTCGGTGCTGATCTCGTGGATCGGTGGCGCGCCGAAGCCCGTGCGCAGCCAGACCAGCAGATAACCGAGCAGGCCGAGCGCGACGAGGATCGCCACGGCCACGCTGCCTCGCGACAGCGGCGAACCCATGGCGAGCGCGAGCAGGAAGCCGATGATCGCCAGCAGCGCGCCGAGCGCGAGCAGCACGACACCGGCCGCCAGCAGCAGCATCGCCACCTGGAAGCCGATGGCCGTGAAGCGGTTCAGCGGACCGGACAGCGCGACCAGGATCGCGCCGACGACGATGGTCCAGGCGCCGAAATGCGTGAGCTTGCCGGGCCAGGCCGGCGCCGACAGCGATGGGAAGGCGGCGTCTGCAACCATGGTTCCCTCCAAGCCGGTCGTCCCCGGTCGGCCCATCGGGGCATCTTGCCGCGCGTCAGCCCGGCGGTGCAACCAGACCGGGGCCGATCGCGGCAGGCACACTGCGCGCGCGGCGCATGATCCGGCAGGCGCCGCAAGGCGGTCCACACCGCGCGCGGCGGGCCGCGCAGCGACCGCGAGCGAGCAATTTGGCAGGCGCCGGAAGGCAGTTCATCATCGGTTCAGCCCCGCCGCACGAGCATATCCGGCATGCACCGCAGCGAGCAGAGTTCGATCCCGCAGCTCGCCGCCGCAAGCCTGCTGCTGCTGGCGCTGTTCGCCATCGGCCCGGCGCGCGCCGACGGCTTCCGCTGCGGCACGAAGCTAGTGGTCGAGGGCTCGACGCGCGGCGAAGTGCTCGCACGCTGTGGCGAGCCGACCGACGTCGAGCATCGCGCGATCCTGCGCCGTCCCACGTTCTGGCGGCACGGCCGCCCCCATTATCTTTCCGATACGCTGGTCGAGGTGCCGCTGGAGCTCTGGACCTACAACCTCGGCCCGAACAAGCTGATGCGCCGGCTGCGCCTCGAGGACGGCATCGTCGTCGAAATCGAGACGCTCGGCTACGGCTATCGGCCGGGCGCGCCCGCGCCCGATCGAGCCCGCTGACCCGCGTCGGCATGGCCGCTGGCGCAGGCGGCCACGGGCGCAGCATGGCATCCTTCGCTCTGGCGCACCGGCGATCCGGCGCGCGGTGCGAGGAGGAAGCGCCCCATGCTAGTCGGCTCCAGCGTGCGTCGCGTCGCCGTGATCGGCGGCTCGAGGATCCCGTTCGCGCGCGCCCACGGCGCCTACGCCGGCATCGGC
>JADLDF010000411.1 GCA_020846815.1 Gammaproteobacteria bacterium
GCGAACCTCATCGGCTGGATCATGTCCGTCGAGATCGAGCGGCGCGAGAGGGCACTCTTCTGGAGCTCGAGGCAACTTGCCGCGGCGACGCGGGCGCTCGAGGAGATGGCCCGCAATGCCGCGGACGCTGATTCGGCCAAGACGCGGGTGTTGGCTGCGGTCAGCCACGATCTCCGCCAGCCGCTGGCGAGTCTCGCGCTCTACGCACAATTGTTGCGTGCGCGCAACGACGTCCTCGGGCCGGCCGGCCTCTCCGGCACGGTCGACCGGCTCGACGCGTGCGTGTCCGCGCTCAGTGGAAACCTCGATCGGCTGTCCGAACTCGGCGGCTTGCGCGATCGCGGAGCGCCTGTTTCCGTGACGACGATCGACCTCGGCGGCGTGCTCGACCGCCTCGAGAGCGTGTACTCGGCCGAGGCCTCGCGGCGCGGAGCCCGGCTGGTCGTTCGTCGGCCGCGCCCGGGTCGGCAGTTCGCGGTGAGCAACGAGAACCGGCTCTGGGACGTGCTGTCCAACCTCACCGGCAATGCGCTGAAGTTCTCCTCTCCGGATCGTGGCGCGTGGGTGCTGATCCGCGTTCGTCGGTCCGGCACCGGCCTCGTGGTCGAGGTGCGTGACAACGGAATCGGAATTGCCGCGGCCGATCAGCGCCGGGTCTTCGACGAGTATTTCCAGGTGGCCAATCACGCCCGCAATCCCGAGCATGGTCATGGACTCGGCCTTTCGATCGTTCGCGAGGCCGTCTCGCGAATGCCGGGCCACTCGCTCGAGCTGCGATCGCGGCTCGGGCAAGGGACCCGATTCGCGCTGACGATGCCGGCAGCGGCCCCCGTCGGTACGTTCGGCACCCCCGGCGGCGAGGCATCGCCACTCGAGGCGTACGCGGGCGCCCCATCACGCGACGTCGAGGCCCGCGCGGCCGAGCAACGCTGCGAGATGCCGGTGGCCCGATACGCAGCTGGCGTCCCTCACGACCGTGAAGTCGAGGAGCAGCGGGCTCCCGAGCGGGTCGGCGCCGCGCCGCTCGACGAGCCCCTGGCCGGCGCTTATGTCCTGTTCATCGAGGACGACGACTCGATGCGCGACGCGCTCGGCCAGGTGCTCCGGCAATGGGGCGTCCTGGTCGACGCCGTCTCGAGCGGCGAGGAGGCGCTCGAGACCGCGGCCCAGGCGGAACGCTCGTTCGACGCGATCGTGTCCGACTTCAGGCTGCCGGGTACCTGGGACGGACTGCGCCTGATCGACGAGCTCCGCCGCCTCGAAGGAAGGCGAACGCCGGCGATCCTGCTGTCGGGCGAGTTCCGCGTCGAGGCCCTGCGGGACGGCGCGCCCGACGACGTTCACGTGATGGCCAAGCCGCCTCAGCTGGCTCGCCTGCGCGAGTTGTTGACCGTTTTTGCCGAGGGATCCGGCGCAGTCCGGGCCTGAGGCGTCGCGCGCCGTCGCGCGCTCAGAGTCGCTCGACGATGGTGGCAATGCCCATGCCGCCGCCCACGCACAGCGTGATCAGCCCGCGCTTGAGCTTGCGACGCTCGAGTTCGTCGATCATCGTTCCGAGCAGCATCGCACCGGTCGCGCCCAGCGGATGACCCATCGCGATCGCTCCGCCGTTCACGTTGACCTTCTCCTCGGGCACGCCGAGTTCGCGCATGAATCGCATGACGACCGCGGCAAAGGCCTCGTTGACCTCGAAGAGGTCGATGTCGTCGATCCCCAGCCCGGCCTTCTGCAGCGCCTTGCGCGTCGCAGGCATCGGCCCGGTGAGCATGATCGTGGGGTCGGTGCCCGTCAGGGCGACGGAGACGATGCGGGCGCGCGGGGCGAGTCCGAGGCGCTTCCCGGCCTCTTCGTTGCCGATCAGCGTCAGGGCGGCCCCGTCCACGATTCCCGACGAGTTGCCCGCGTGATGCACGTGCTCGATGCGCGCGACCTGCGAGTACTTGCGCAGGGCCACCGCATCGAAGCCCATTGCGCCGATCTTGGCGAACGACGGTTTGAGCTGGCTGAGTCCCTCGACCGACGTGTCGGGCCTGATCGTCTCGTCACGCTCGAGGATCGCGATGCCGAGGTCGTCGTGCACCGGCACCACCGAGCGATCGAAGTGTCCAGCGCGTTGGGCGGCGGCGGCCTTGTGGTGCGAACGCACGCCGAACTCGTCGACCATCTCGCGCGTGAAGCCGTCGAGTGTGGCGATCAGGTCTGCGCCGATCCCCTGTGGAATGAAGCTGGTGGCGATGTTCGTCTCGGGATCGAGCGCCCAGGCCCCGCCGTCGGAGCCCATCGGCACGCGCGACATCGATTCGACGCCGCCTGCGACGACCAGGTCCTCCCACCCCGAACGCACCTTCTGGGCGGCCATGTTGACCGCCTCGAGCCCGGACGCGCAGAAACGGTTGACCTGGACTCCGGCCACCTTGATGTCCCAGCCCGCGGCGAGCGCGGCGGTCTTCGGGATGACTGCACCCTGGTCGCCGACCGGCGTCACGCACCCGACGACGACGTCCTCGACCTGCGAGGTGTCGAGATCGTGGCGGCGCTGCAGTTCGTGCATCAGCGTGGTGAGCAGCCGAACGGGCTTGACCTCGTGCAGCGATCCGGAGGACTTGCCGCGTCCGCGCGGCGTGCGGATGGCGTCGTAGACGAATGCTTCGGCCATGGTGGGGCTCCCGGGGAGATTCAGGGCA
>JADLDF010000412.1 GCA_020846815.1 Gammaproteobacteria bacterium
CGAATGCGACCAGCCCCGCCTGCGAAACGGCCAGGGCCGTGCCGAGGCTCAGCATCAGGATCAGCGCGAGGCGGACGCGCGGCAGGTCGAGGCCCAGGCTCGCGGCGCTGTCCTCGCCGAGCGTCAGTGCGTCCAGTGCGCGGGTCAGGCGCCGCGCGAGCACGACGAGCAGCAGCAGGCCCGTTGCCATCAGTGCCAGTGCATCCCAGCCCAGGAAGCTCGTGCTGCCGAGCACGAACGCCTGTTTGGCGCGCAAGGCATCGGGGGAGGCGATCGTGATCAGATCGCTGACCGCGCCCAGCAGCACGCCGACCACGACACCGGCCAGCAGCAGCCGCAGGGTTTGCACTGCGCCACGGGCGATCGACAGCGTCAGGCCGACACCGGCCACTGCGCCGAAGAACGCAGCCGCGACCAGGCCGACGCGCTCGATCCAGGCGAGCGCCGCGACGCTCAACGTGGCTCCGCCCCAGGTGGCTGCCGCGAAGCTCGCGACCACGCCGAGACCGGCGCCGGCGGAGCTGCCGAGCAGATAGGGATCTGCGAGAGGATTGCGGAACAGGCCCTGCGCGACCGCGCCCGAGAGACCGAGGAGCGCTCCGACCAGCGCGGCGCCCAGCGTGCGCGGCGCCCGGATCTGACCGAGGATCAGGCCCGCCTGGCCATCGCGCAGCTCGGCCAGCAGGCCGAAAGGCGCGAAACCTTCGGCCCCGGTCGCGATGCCGGCCAGCAATCCGGCGACGATGACGCCTGACAGCATCCAGGCGAGTCGCAGGCGACGCTGCGCGGCCGGGTCCGCCCGGTCGTGAAAAGCTCGCGCCGTATCATCGAGCCCGAGGTTCACGGCGAGACCGATGCTGCGAGGCCGGCCAGGCAGTCGGCCAAGGCGGCCGCCGCCTCGCCCATGCGCGGCCCCGGCCGTACAAGGATGTCGTGCTGCGTGATCGCGAAGCCGCACAGTCGGTGCTGGCGCACGGCTTGGAGCGTGTCCCAGCCGGGTCGCTGCACCAAGTCCCGCAGCTCGTGATCGATGCCCATGATGATGTCCGGCGCGGCGCGCACGACGAATTCCGGGTTCAGCTTGGGAAACGGCCCGAGCTCCGGCGGCACGATGTTCGACATGCCGAGCCGCGTCAGCGTTTCGCCGATGAACGAGCTCGTGCCCGCGGCATGGGGCCCGCCGTTGACCTCGAAGTACACGCGCCGGCCGCGCATCGAGCGCGGCACGCGCCGCGCGGCCGCTTCGATGTCGCGCTCGATCTGCGTCCACGCTTGCCGGCCTCTCGATGGATCGCCGAGCAGGGTCGCAACCAGGATCAGACTGCGCCGGACGTCCGCATGCGTGTTGGACTTCAGACGCAGGACCCGCAATCCCAGCGCCTCGAGCCGGTCCAGCGAGCGCGCCGCAGTCGATGCCAGCACCACGTCCGGTCGCAGCGCGACAATGGCTTCGATACGCGCATCCTCGAGTCCGCCGAGGCGCGGCAGCATCGCGATCTGCGGCGGCCAGTTCGAAAAGCGGTCGACGCCGACCAGGCGCGAGCCCGCCTTCAACACCCAGGCCGTTTCGGTCAGCGAAGGCATCAGCGTGACGATCCGCTGCGGCGGCGCGGCGAAACGGTGCTCGACGCCACGGTCGTCGCGCACGACGATCGGCGCGCTTCCGCCGAGATCGCGCGCCTCTGCGCCGTCGCCGGCCGTGGCGGCGAGCAGGCCGAGCGCCGCCAGCATCCAGCTTCGCCGCGTGGCTCGCGGCGAGCGGATCGCGGGGCGCCCGGCCTGGTGCGATGTCACGGCATCGTCCATCGCATTGCGAGCTGCACCGTGCGCCCGGCGGTCGCATAGGTCCGCGCGAGCTCATAGTCCTCATCGGCAAGATTGTCGATCCGGCCTTCGAGCCGCAGACCCGGCGCCAGAGTCCGTCCGACGAACAGGTTGAACAATGCGTAACTCCCGAGCCGCTGCGTGTTGGCGGCGTTCTCGAAACGCTCACCCGAGGCCTGGACTTCTGCGCCGAACGTCCAGCCGCGCCAGGCGGTTTCCGCGCCGAGATTGGCGAGCCGCCGTGCACGTCGCGGCAGGATCCGGTCGATGTCGAGGTTCCGCGGATCGTGCCAGTCGAGCGAGCCGCGGAGCGTCACGCCGCCGAGCGCGGCGCTGCCGGCCAGCGTCACGCCTTTCAGGCGAGCCCGTCCGACGTTGACGTAGCAGCCGAAGGAATCGAGACAGGGTCCGGGCGGGCCGAAGCTGATCAGGTCGCTGACGTCGTTGCGCCAGGCCGTGAGCGTGGCCTCGGCGTTGCCGTTGCTCCAGCGCAGTGCCATCTCGGCGTTACGGCCGCTCTCGGGTACCAGTACGGCATTGCCGTACTGGCTGAAGCGCTGATACAGCGTCGGCGCGCGGAACGAGCTGGCGATCGAGGCGGTCATGCGCCAGCCGTCCGCGAAGCCCCAGCCCCAGGCTGCACTGCCGGTGCCCTCGCCGCCGAACTCGCTGTCGTCGTCGTAGCGCAGATGCGCCTGCAGCGCATGCGCGCCGAACTCGCCTCGCCAGCCGAGCCCGGCCGCGTTCTGATGCCGCTCGCCACGCAGCGTCGTCGAGAACTCCGTCGCCGGATTCAGCAGCTCGTCCTCGCGGCGTTCCAGTGCCGCCGTCAGCACCTGGGCAGCGAAGCGCTGCTCGTGCTGCAGCAGATAGTCGTGCAGCGTCGTCTCGCTGCGGTAGAACGACGGGCTGGACTCGTAGGTGCTGTCGCTGCGGCCTGCCTGCAGCCGCGTGGTCGCGGCCTGCGTCCAGGAGGCCTGCCACGCGACGTTGCCGGAACGCAGCCTGTGTTCCGCCACATCGTCCTCGGTGGCACTGCTGTCATAACGGGAGCGCAAGTCGCTCGCCAGCAAAGCGGCCTCGAGCCGGTGTCGCGGATCGATCTGGAAGCCGGCGCGGGCCTGCAGCGCGGATCGCCGCCAGCTATCTTCGTCCGGGTTCGCCGTGGCGAGCTCGCGCGCGTTGAAGCTGTCGCTGCGCCCATGGGATCCCGACAGCGAATAGTCGAAGGACTCCGACGAACCGGCCAGCGCGAGCTGGGCCTGCTGCGTATCGTGCGAACCGACACTGGCCGAGGCGGAGGGCCGCGGTGCACCGCTGCCACGCCGAGTGAAGAGCTGCACGACGCCGGCTATGGCGTCCGATCCGTATACGGCGGCCGCCGGCCCACGCAGCACTTCGATGCGATCGATCTGCTCGAGCGGGATCTGCTCCCAGAGCGCGCCACCGGTCGCCTGCGAGTCGACGCGCACGCCGTCGATGTACAACGCGGCATGGCGGTTCTCGCCACCACGGATGAACAGGCCGGTCGTACCGCCGGGGCCGCCGGTGCGGGTGAACTCGATGCCGGGAAGCCGCGCCAGCAGGTCGGCGAGCTCGACGGCACCGCTGCGCTCGATGGCCTCGCGGTCGACGACCGAGAGATCCGCCAATACCGTGGAAGCGGGCTGTGGCATGCGGCCGGCCGTCACGACGACGGTTTCCA
>JADLDF010000413.1 GCA_020846815.1 Gammaproteobacteria bacterium
GCGCTCTGCCGCGAGACTCGTGCGCGGCGCTTCGGCGCCGAGCTTCCAGCCGACTGGAAGGAGCGGGCGCGGCAAGCCCGCTTTTTGCAGTACCGGGGCTTTTCATCGGATCATATCCGTTCCGCCTTCGGCTCCGACTTCGACCCGGAAGAATGACCCCCAGCAAACCGCCCTATCTGAGCGCGACGGACGTCCGCCGCGCGTTCCTCGAGTTTTTCCGCGAGCGCGGGCACACGGTCGTGCCCTCGAGCTCGCTGGTGCCCGCCAACGATCCGACGCTGCTGTTCACCAATGCCGGCATGGTGCAGTTCAAGGACGTGTTCCTCGGCAAGGAGAAGCGCGACTATGTCCGCGCGGCCTCCTCGCAGCGCTGCGTGCGTGCCGGCGGCAAGCACAACGATCTCGAGAACGTGGGCTACACGGCCCGCCACCACACGTTCTTCGAGATGCTCGGCAACTTTTCCTTCGGCGACTATTTCAAGCGCGACGCGATCCGCTTCGCCTGGGATTTCGTCACCGGCGTGCTGCGGCTCGATCCGCAGCGCCTCTGGGTCACGGTCTATCGCGACGACGACGAGGCCGCGCGCATCTGGCTCGAGGAGATCGGCGTGCCGAAGGAGCGCCTGTCGCGCCTCGGCGAGTCGTCGAACTTCTGGGCCATGGGCGACACCGGCCCCTGCGGCCCCTGCAGCGAGATCTTCTGGGACCACGGCCCGCAGATCGCCGGCGGCCCGCCGGGCTCGCCCGACGAGGACGGCGACCGCTACGTCGAGATCTGGAACCTGGTCTTCATGCAGTTCGAGCGCGCAGCCGACGGCACGCTGACGCCGCTGCCCAAGCCCTCGGTCGACACCGGCGCGGGCCTCGAGCGCCTCGCGGCCGTGATGCAGGGCGTGCACAACAACTACGAGATCGACCTGTTCCGCGAGCTCGTGTCCGCCGCCGCGAGGCTCGCCGGCACCGCGGATCTCGCGAACCCGTCGCTGCGCGTCATCGCCGACCACATCCGCGCCTGCGCGTTCCTGGTGCTCGACGGCGTGCTGCCCTCGAACGAGGGACGCGGCTATGTGTTGCGCCGGATCATCCGCCGTGCGATCCGCCACGGCCACAAGCTCGGCATCTCCGGCACGTTCTTCCACGAGCTGGTCGCGCCGCTCGAGCAGCAGATGGGCGCGGCCTATCCGGAGCTCGTCCGCGGCCGCACCCAGGTCGAGAATGTGCTGCATCAGGAGGAAGAGCGCTTCGCCGAAACCCTGAGCAAGGGGATGGAGCTGCTGGAGGCGGCGATCGCCGCGCTGCCGGCCGCGGGTACGGACGGCGGCGCGGGTGCAGCGCGCGTGATCGACGGCGAAACGGTCTTCAAGCTCTACGACACCTATGGCTTCCCCGTGGACCTCACGGCCGACGTCGCCCGCGAGCGCGGCCTCGCGATCGACCAGGCCGGCTTCGAGGCGGCGATGGAGGCGCAGCGCGAGCGCGCCCGCGCGGCCAGCCGCTTCGGCGTCGATCAGCGCGCCGTGCAGCTCGAGGCCCGCAGCCGCTTCTGCGGCTACGAGGGCACGCAGGGCGAGGGCCGCGTGATCGCGCTGATCGCCAACGGCCGGCGCGTCGCCGAGCTCAAGCCCGGCGAGCGCGGCGAGGTCGTGCTCGACCACACCCCGTTCTACGCCGAGTCCGGCGGCCAGGTCGGCGACGCGGGCGAGCTCTCGGCCGAGGGGCTGCGCTTCGTCGTCGAGGACACGCAGAAGCGCGGCAGCGGCCAGGCGCATGCGCACGCCGGCCGTGTCGCCGAGACCTCGGCCCCGATCCGCGAGGGCCAGGTGTTGCGCGCGCGGGTCGACGCCAAGCTGCGCAGCGCGACGGCCGCCAACCACTCCGCGACCCACCTGCTGCACGCCGCGCTGCGCGCGGTGCTCGGCACGCACGTGCAGCAGAAGGGCTCGCTGGTCTCGCCCGAGCGGCTGCGTTTCGACTTCGCACACTTCCAGGCCGTGGCGCCGGAGGAGCTGCGCCGCATCGAGCGCCTGGTCAACGAGCAGGTGCGCGCCAACGCCGCGGCCGAGATCCGCGAGATGGAGTACGAGGCTGCGGTCGCGAGCGGTGCGATCGCGCTGTTCGGCGAGAAGTACGAGTCGAAGGTGCGCGTGCTGCGGCTCGGCGACTTCTCCACCGAGCTCTGCGGCGGCACGCACGTCGCACGCGCCGGCGACATCGGCTTCTTCAAGATCGTCGCCGAGGGCGGCGTGGCCGCCGGCGTGCGCCGCATCGAGGCCGTGACGGGGCAGGGCGCGCTCGATTTCGCCGAGGCGAACGAGTCCGCGCTGCGCGAGATCGCCGCGGCCGTGCGCGGCACGCGCGAGGACGTCGCGGCCAAGGTGCGCGACGCGCTGGAGCGCATCCGCCAGCTCGAGAAGGAGAACCGCGCGCTCAAGGACAAGCTCGCCTCGGGGCAGGGCACCGACCTCGCCGCCGGCGCGGTCGACGTCGCCGGCACGCGCGTCGTCGCCACGACCGTCGCCGGCGCCGACGCCGGCGTGCTGCGCAATGCCGTAGACCAGCTCAAGGAGCGGCTGAAGACCGCGGTCATCGTGCTCGCCTCGGTCGAGCCGAGCGGCAAGGTCGTGCTCGTCGCCGGCGTTACCGCCGACCGCACGGCCAAGGTGAAGGCCGGCGAGCTGGTCGCGAGCATCGCCGGCGTGCTCGGCGGCAAGGGCGGCGGGCGGCCGGATTTCGCCCAGGCGGGGGGCACCGATGCCACGCGGCTCGACGAGGCGCTCGCCGGCGTATTGGCATTTGTACGTACCAAGCTTTCCTGAGCGCCCGTCGCGTAGCAGGATGGACGCGACCGGTGCTTTCTTCTATCGTGCGGCCGCACCACGGCCAGCCATGGACAGGGACGACCGGCCGCTGCGACCGACCGGTCGCGGACACAAGGAGAGGTCACGTTTATGCTCATTCTCACCCGGCGCGTCGGCGAGACCGTGATGATCGGTAACGAAGTCACCGTCACGGTGCTCGGCGTCAAGGGCAACCAGGTCCGCCTCGGCATCAACGC
>JADLDF010000414.1 GCA_020846815.1 Gammaproteobacteria bacterium
CTAGCAGGCCGTTCCTTGGCTCAGAATGCAGCGATGATCCACGTGTCGGCCGCCGCTCCCGTCCCGCCGCTCGCGACCACCGTGCCGCCCTGCATCGCGCTGGTGCTCTCGGGTGGCGGCGCGCGTTCCGCCTACCAGGTCGGCGTGCTCAAGGCGCTGGCGCAACTGCTGCCCGATGCGCGCAATCCATTCGCCGTGATCGTCGGTACCTCGGCGGGCGCCGTCTCGGCCGCGGTGCTCGCGGCCCACGCACGGCAATGGCACGGCGGCGTCGCGGCGCTGGAAAAGGTCTGGTCGGGCTTCCACGTGCCGCAGGTGTACCGCGCCGACGCGCTCGCGATGCTGCGCGCCGGCATGCACTGGATGCTGTCGGCGATCTCGGGCGGCTTCCTGCTGCCCGCGCCGCGTTCGCTGTTCGACAACCAGCCACTGCGCGAGCTGCTGGCGCGGCGCATCGATTGGGACGCGATCCACGGCAACGTCGACTGCGGCGCGCTGCAGGCGATCGCGCTGTCCGCGACCACCTACAGCGGCGGACGGCACACCGTGTTCTTCGACGGTGCGCCGGAGCTGGCCGAGTGGCGGCGCGCGAGCCGCGTCGGCCGGCGCGTCAGGCTCGGGCTCGACCACCTCATGGCGAGCGTCGCGATCCCGCTGCTGTTCCCCTCGGTGCAGATCGGCGCCGAATACTATGGCGACGGCGCGATGCGCCAGCTCGCACCGCTGTCGCCGGCCGTGCACCTCGGTGCCGAGCGCATCCTGGTCGTCGGCGTGCGCCCCGTCGGCGGGGCCGGCATCGGCGCGCTGATCGGCCGCTCGCGGCCGCCGAGCGCCGGCCAGCTGTTCGGCTTCCTGCTCGACACGCTGTTCAGCGACCAGCTCGAGGGCGATCTCGAGCAGGTGCGGCGGCTGAACGCGCTCGGGGCCGCCGCGCCCGAGGTCGCGCCGGGCGTGCGTCCGCTGGAGGTGATGCTGCTCGCACCGAGCGTCGAGCCGAGCGTGATCGCGGCGCGCCACCTGCAGTCGCTGCCAGTGGCGTTGCGGGCGCTGCTGTCGATCATCGGCGCGCGCGGCGCCGCCGGCAGCCTGCTGGCGAGCTACCTGATGTTCGAGGCGGATTTCACGCGCGAGATGATCGCGCTCGGTGAGGCCGACACGCTGGCGCGGCGCGAGCAGGTGCTGCAGTTCCTGGCCGCCGGGCCGCGTCGCGAGGCTGCAGCGAGCGGGATCGCGACCGCCGCCGCGGGAAAATCGGGAAAATAGATCGGGAAAATAGATCGGATTTATTTTTCCGATTTTTCGGGAAAAAATCGGAAAAATAAATCCGATCTATTTTCCATCTATTTTCCACTCAGACCAGGAACAGCGCCGCGAAGCCGAGCAGCGTCGCGAATCCGATGCAGTCGG
Source organism: Gammaproteobacteria bacterium (assembly GCA_020846815.1). Next base: position 1,408 of record JADLDF010000414.1, read on the forward strand.
TGAACGTGGTGAGAAATACGCCTGCCGCCAGCGCCGGGTCGATCTTCAGCCGCCGCAGCGCCAGCGGCACCAGCACGCCGACCGCCGCCGCCGTCAGCAGGTTGATGAGCATCGAGGCGGCGATGATCGCCGCGATCCGCCAGGTGTCGAACCAGAAGACCGCGACCGTGCCGACGACCGTGGCTGCGATCGCACCGTTGAGCAGGCCGACCCCCATCTCCTTGAACAGCAGCCAGCGTGCGTTCGACCACTGCACCTGGCCCAGCGCCAGGCCGCGCACGATCAGGGTGACGGTCTGCGTGCCGGCGATGCCGCCCATCGAGGCGACGATCGGCATGAGTGCGGCGAGCGCGGCCACCTTGGCGATCGTGCCCTCGAAATTGCGCACGACGGTCGCGGCCAGGAAGGCCGTGACCAGATTGATGCCCAGCCAGAGCAGGCGGCGCTGCGTCGAGGGCAGGACGCCGGCGAACAGGTCTTCCTCGTCGCGCAGGCCGGCCATCGAGAACACCGAGTGCTCAGCCTCCTCGCGGATCACGTCGACGACGTCGTCGATGGTGATGCGGCCGAGCAGCCGGCCGTCGGCGCCGACGACCGCGGCCGAGACCAGGTCGCGGTCCTGGAAGAGCTGGGCGACCTCCTGGGAGGGCGTCTGCGGCTCGATGCGCGGCGCCTCGGTGTCGAGGGTCTCGCCGACCGTGCGCTCCGGATCGCCGGTGATGAGCTGCGTCAGCGTGATCGTGCCGAGATAGCGGTCGGTGCGGTCGACGACGAACAGGCTGTCGGTGCGCGCCGGCAGCTCGCCGCGCATGCGCAGGTAGCGCAGCACGACCTCCAGCGTGACGTCGGCGCGCACGCTGACGGTGTCGGTGTTCATCAGGCCGCCGGCGCTGTCGTCCGGCCAGGCGAGCACGGTGCGCAGGCGCTCGCGGTCCTGCTGGTCCATCGAGCGCAGCAGCTGCAGCGTCACGGTCTCGGGCAGGTCGCCGACCAGGTCGGCGAGGTCGTCGACCTCCATGCCCTCGGCCGCCGCGACCAGCTCCTCGGTTTCCATGCCCTCGATCAGCGCCTGGCGCACGCCGTCGCTGAGCTCGACCAGCACGCTGCCTTCGAGCTCGGGATCGACGAACTCCCAGACGACCTCGCGCTGCTGCGGCGGCAGCGACTCGAGCAGCAGCGCGATCTCCGCAGGGTGCAGCGAATTGACCATGCGGTGCGCCTGGCGCAGCGTGCCGGAGTCGAGCGCGTCCCGCAGCGCGGAGAGGCGCCCTTCCTTCTTCAGCTCGCCGGTCAGGGGGATGGACATTGCGCGTCGCTCGCTGCGCAGGGCGCCGCGAGTGTAGCCGCCGCGCCCTGCAGTGGCCAGCGAGGCGGCGCACGCCGATGCGCGCTACGTCGCGCGTCGCATCGTGGCGACGCGCGACGCCGCGCTCAGGAGCGCGTGGCCTCGCGCGTCAGCACCGGCTGGGCCGCGGCGGGAAGGGCGCCGTGACGCGCCAGCAGGTCGGGAAAGCGCGAGACGAAGCGCTCGGCCAGGCGCTCGACGAGATAGACCGAGCGGTGCTGGCCGCCGGTGCAGCCGACCGCGATCGTGAGGTAGCGGCGGTTGCTGGCCTGGTGCTCGGCGATCCGCACCTCGAGGAAGGCGGCGATGTCCTCGAGCAGCCGCTTGACGCTGGGCTGTGCCTCGAGCCAGCGCACGACCTCGGCGTCGCGGCCGGTGAAGGGGCGCAGCGCCATGTCCCAGTAGGGATTGGGCAGGGTGCGCGCGTCGAACACGAAGTCCGCGTCGCCGGGCAGCCCGTGCTTGTAGCCGAAGGACACGAAGGTGATCGACAGCCTGCCGGCGGTGCGCTGCTCGACGCGCCGCGCGACGACCTCGCGCAGGTCGTGCACGCCCATGCGTGAGGTGTCGACCACGAGATCCGCGGCGTTGACCATCGGCTCGAGCACACGGCGCTCGAGCGCGATCGCCTCGCGCAGCGCGACGCCGTCGCGCGCCAGCGGATGGCGGCGCTTGGTCTCTGCGTAGCGGCGCAGCAGCTCGTCGTCGGTGGCGAGCAGGAACAGAACCTCGCAGCGGATGCCGCTGCGCTTGAGTTCGTCGATCGTCGCCGGCACGCCGCTGATCTCCTGCTCGGCGCCGCGCGCGTCGAGCCCGATCGCCATGCGATCGTAGGTGCGGTCCTTGCTGCGCACCGTGTGGGAGATCAGCGGCGCGAGCATCGCCGCCGGCATGTTGTCGATGCAGTAGTACCCCGTGTCCTCCAGCGCATTGAGCGCGACGCTCTTGCCGGCGCCCGAGAGGCCGCTGACGAAGATCAGGCGCATGC
>JADLDF010000415.1 GCA_020846815.1 Gammaproteobacteria bacterium
AAGCACGGGCTCGCCGCCGGCGTCGCGCTGCGCCAGGACGAGGACGTGCTCGACACCTGGTTCTCCTCGGCGCTGTGGCCGTTCTCGACGCTCGGCTGGCCCGAGAACCCGCCCGAGCTGCGGCAGTTCTACCCCACCTCGGTGCTGGTCACGGGCTTCGACATCATCTTCTTCTGGGTCGCCCGGATGATCATGATGGGCCTGAAGTTCATGGGCGACGTGCCGTTCCGCGAAGTCTACGTCCACGGCCTGGTCCGCGATTCGGAAGGCCAGAAGATGTCGAAGTCCAAGGGCAACGTCATCGATCCGCTCGACGTCGTCGACGGCATCGGCCTCGAGGCCCTGCTCGCCAAGCGCACGACCGGCCTGATGCAGCCGCAGATGGCGCCGGCCATCGAAAAGGCGACGCGCAAGGCCTATCCCGAGGGCATCGCCGCTCACGGCACCGACGCGCTGCGCTTCAGCTTCGCCTCGATCGCGACCCAGAGCGTCGACCTGCGCTTCGACGTCGCGCGCGTCGCCGGCTACCGCAACTTCTGCAACAAGCTGTGGAACGGCGCGCGCTTCGCGCTGCTGGCGCTGGAGACGGCCGAGGGCCTGCCGCAGGATCCCGCACTGCTCACCGGCCCGGTCGACCAGACCGTCGCCGACCGCTGGATCCGCTCGCGCCTCGGCGCGACGCTGCGTCAGGTCGAGCAGGCCTTCGCCGAGTACCGCTTCGATTTCGCGGCCACGGCGCTCTACGAATTCACCTGGTACGAGTTCTGCGACTGGTACCTCGAGCTGACCAAGCCGGTGCTGCAGGGTGAGGAAGTGTCCGAGGCGCTGAAGCGCAGCGCGCGGCGCACGCTCGCCGAGGTGCTCGAGGCACTGCTGCGCGCGCTGCATCCGTTGATGCCGTTCATCACCGAGGAGATCTGGCAGCGCGTCGCACCGCTGGCCGGCGCCACCGCGCCCTCGATCATGATCGCGCCTTGGCCCGACGCCGCCGCTTTCCCGGCCGATGCGGCGGCCGAGGCCGACGTGCGCTGGATCCAGGCCTTCGTGCTCGGCATCCGCCAGATCCGCGGCGAGATGGACATCAGTCCCGCGAAAAAGCTGCCGGTGCTGCTCGAGGACGCGCAGGACGACGACCGGCGCCGCGTCACCGCGCAGCGCGCTTTCCTCGAGCGCCTCGCGGGCCTCGAATCCATGCGCGTGCTCGAGGCGTCCGAGACGCCGCCGCCTGCGGCCACGGCCCTGGTCGGCGCGATGAAGCTGCTGGTGCCCATGGCCGGGCTGATCGACCCGCAGGCCGAGACCGAACGCCTCGGCAAGAGACTCGCGAAGACCCGGCAGGAAATCGCCAGGGCGACTGCGAAGCTCGCCAACGAGAACTTCGTCCGCAACGCGCCGGCGGCCGTCGTCGAGCAGGAAAAGGCGCGCATCGCCGACTTCGAGCGCGGCGCCACGAGCCTCGAGGAGCAGCTGGCGCGCGTGCGCCGCCTGCTCTGAACCCATGGAGCGGCCCATGGAACGCGACCTCGCGGCAGCACTCGCCACGCTCGAGCGCGTGATCCTCGGCAAGCCGCAGCAGCTGCGGCTCTGCGTGGCCTGTCTGCTGGCCCGCGGGCACCTGCTGATCGAGGACGTGCCGGGCGTCGGCAAGACCACGCTCGCCCATGCCCTCGCCCGCGTCTTCGGTCTCGGCTGGAACCGCGTGCAGTTCACCAGCGACCTGCTGCCCGCGGACATCATCGGCGTGTCGGTGTTCGACCGCGCGACCCAGCAGTTCGAGTTCCGCAAGGGCCCGGTGTTCACCCAGCTGCTGCTCGCAGACGAGGTCAACCGCGCGAGCCCGCGCACCCAGAGCGCGCTGCTCGAGGCCATGGAGGAGCGCCAGGTCAGCGCCGACGGCCAGACCTACGTGCTGCCCGAGCCGTTCTTCGTGGTCGCGACCCAGAACCCGAAGGAGCAGCTCGGCACCTTCGCGCTGCCCGAGTCGCAGCTCGACCGTTTCCTGATGCGCGTCGAGCTCGGCTATCCGGACGCGGCGCACGAACGCGAGCTGCTGCGCTCGGGCGAGCGCCGCGACCTGCTGGAGCGCGTGCCCGCGCATCTCGACTCGGTGCGCATCTGCCAGGTGCAGCAGAGCGTGCGGCGCGTGCACGTCGCCGACGCGCTCTACGACTATCTGCAGCGCGTGCTGCGCACGACGCGCGAGCGGCCCGACGTGAAGCTCGGCCTCTCGCCGCGCGCCGGCCAGGGCCTGCTGCGCGCCGCCCAGGCCTGGGCGCTCTTGGCGGGGCGCGATGCGGTGCTGCCCGAGGACGTGCAGGCCGTGTTCCCGCCGGTCGCTGCGCACCGTCTGCTGCGCCAGGATCCGGCCGCCAGCGGCGACCCCGGGGATTTCGCGCGCACCCTGCTGCGCAGCGTGCCCGTCGACCCTTGAGCCGGTGATGTCGCCGCGGGCCCTGGTCGCGCGCTGGTCCCGGACCCTGGAGACGAGGGCCGCGGGCTGGGCGCGGCGGCGCCAGGGCGAGGACCGGCTGCCCGTCGTGCTGCAGCGGCGCCGTCTCTACATCCTGCCGACGCGCGCCGGCGCCGGCTTCGCGGTGCTGCTGCTCGCGATGCTCATCGCGGGCCTGAACTACGCCAACAGCCTCGCGCTGCTGCTGGCCTTCGTGCTCGGCGGCTTCGTGATCGTCGGCATGAACCACTGCCACCGCAACCTGCTGGGGCTGCGCCTCGGCGCGGCCCACGCCGAGCCCGCGTTCGCCGGCGGGACCGTGCGGCTCGTGCTCGCACTCCACAGTCCCGCGGCCGGGCGATTCGATCTCGTCGTCGAGGCGCCTGGTGATGCCGCCATCTCGTCGACGGATGCCGCCATCGCAGCGCTCGCGCCGGACGCTGCGACGCGGCTCGAGCTGCGGCTGCCGGCGCTGCGCCGCGGCCGGCTGCACATCGGGCGCCTGCAGCTGGCGAGCGCCTTTCCCTTCGGCCTGTTCCGCTGCTGGACGTGGATCCATCTGCCGCTCGCGACCCGGGTCTAGCCGCGCCCCGCCGGCACGCTGCCACCACCGGCGGGCCCGGCCGGCCGCGAGTCGGGCAGCGCCCGGGCCGGCGACGGCAGCGACGAGCTGCGCGACCTGCGCGCGTTCCGCGACGGCGACTCGCCGCGCCAGGTGGCCTGGAAGGCCTATGCGCGCGGCCAGCCGCTGCTGGTCAAGGAATACGACGGCGGCAGCACCGAGTCGCTGCACTTCGACTTCGACGCGCTGCCCGGCCTCGATGCCGAAGCGCGCCTCTCGCAGCTCTGCCGCTGGGTGCTAGATGCGGAAGCTCGCGGCCAGCGCTACGGGCTGCGCCTGCCCGGACGGGAGCTGCCTCCGGACCGCGGCCCGCCGCAGCTCGCGCGCTGCCTCGCGGCGCTGGCGCTGCACGACACCGCGCCGGAGCGCGACGAACGTGGCTGAGGACCACACCGGGCACACCGGCGCCGCAGGCCTGCGCCCGCTGCTCTGGACCTCGGGCGTGCTGCTGGCCGCGATCGCGCTGCACGTCGACCGGCTGCCG
>JADLDF010000416.1 GCA_020846815.1 Gammaproteobacteria bacterium
CTTGAACACGAACAGCGACAGCGGCAGCACCGAGAACATCATCAGCGGCGCGTCGTACTCGAGCGGCGAGGAGATCATCAGGATCGACCAGGCGAGCGCCGCGAAGTTGAACACGAGGTTGAAGCCGTCGGCGACCCAGGGCAGCCAGCCGGCGATGAAGTGGTAGCGCTGTCCCGGCGCGAGCTGGTTGCGGGTGCTGCCATTCAGCAGGCCCCAGTGCGCCTTGAGGATCTGCATCGCGCCATAGGCCCAGCGGAAGCGCTGCTTCTTGAAGTCGACGAAGGTGTCGGGCATGAGCCCGCGGCCGAAGCTGCGCGAGGTGTAGTGCGCGCCGTAGCCGGCCTCGAAGATCGACAGGCCCAGCTCCGCATCCTCGCAGATGCACCACTCGGCCCAGCGGCTGACGTCGTCGAGCACGTCGCGGCGCACCAGCGTCATCGTGCCGTGCTGGATGATCGCGTTGCGCTCGTTGCGCGTGACCATGCCGACCTGGAAGAAGCCGCGGTATTCGGCATAAGCCATGGCCTTGAACGCGCTCTCGTGTGCGTCGCGGTAGTCCTGCGGCGCCTGCACGATCGCGATCTGCGGATCGGCGAAAGCCGGCACGAGCTCGCGCAGCCAGTCGGGCTCGACGACGTAGTCGCTGTCGATGACCGCGACGATCGCGGCGTCCTTCGCGGTCTGGCGCAGCGCGAAGTTCAGCGCGCCGGCCTTGAAGCCCTCGAGCGGCGCGACGTGGAAGAAACGGAAGCGCGGGCCGAGCTCGGCGCAGCGCGCCTCGACCGGGCGCCAGACCGCCTCGTCGCGGGTGTTGTTGTCGACCACCAGGACTTCGAAGTCCGGATAGTCGAGCCGCGCGAGTGCCTCGAGCGTCTCGATGACCATGGCCGGCGGCTCGTTGTACGCCGGGACGTGGATCGAGACCTTGGGCAGCGCGAGCCGGCCCGCCGCCGCCGCGGCCTCGGCCTCGGTCCCGGACCCGGCCTCGATACGGCGCGGCGCGGCGTTCAACAGCCGCTGGCGCGCCGTGACCCAGCGGGCCTCGGCCCATTCGTGTGCCTCGGTGAACAGCACCAGGATCACGCCGAGCGTGCCGAGGAACATCAGCAGCCCGATCAGCACGCTGGTGAAGTCTAGGTACTGCTGGCTGTAGTCGTAGAACACCCAGACCGCTGCGGTGGCCGTCGCGTACACGACCACGGCGAGGAAGCCGCGGCCCGAGGTGCGCAGGCTGCGGCTGTTGACGAACAGCACCGCCAGCGCGATCAGCGCCAGCGCGACCGACAGGCCCGCGAGCGTGCGCCACTCGGGCATGCGCACGATGGGTTCGGTGAACGGGAACTTGGCCTGGCGCGTGACGTCGTAGACGCCCCAGTACGCGCCGACCGCGCCCTCGATGCCCTCCTTCCAGGGCTGGTCGAAAGCCTCCATGACGTAGTAGATCCAGCCCTGCTTCTCGGCATGCGAGAGGAAGCGGCGCAGGAACAGCGCCTCGTTCGAGACGCTCGCGACCGCCGAATCGCGCGTGCGGCCGTTGCTCGGCCAGCCGACCTCACCGATGACGATCGGCTTGTCCGGAAAGGTCCGCTGCAGCAGCAGCATCTTGTCGATCGAGTACTGCACCGCCTGCTCGACGTCGATGCCTTCCCAGTAGGGCAGCAGGTGCACCATGAGGAAGTCGACGTGCTCGGCGAGCTCTGGATTCTTGATCCAGACGTGCCAGGGCTCGGCCGTGCTCACAGGCTGGCCGATCTGCTCGCGGGCGCGGTCTAGATATTCGTACATGACCTCGAGCGGCACGTCGTTGCGCAGCACGACCTCGTTGCCGATCAGCACGCGGACGACGTTCTTGTGCTCGCGCGCGAGCCGCACCGCATTGGCGATTTCCTGCTGGTTGCGGCCGAGGCGGTTGTCGATCCAGGTGCCGACGGTGACGTTCAGGTCGTGCTTGTCGGCGAGCTTGGGGATCGAGCCGAGCGAGCCGAGGGTGCTGTAGGTGCGGACCGCGTTGGTCTTGCCGGAGAGCAGCCCGAGGTCGGCCTCGAGCTGGGCCTCGGTCGGCATGTGATCGAGGGTAGCGTCCTGCTCGGCCTGATAAGGCGAGAAGGCGAAGCCCTGGATCTTCGACGGCCACGCCGGCTCGCTCGTCGGCTGGTTGACGAATCCCCAGAACGCGTAGGTCAGAGCGGCGAACGCCGCGGCCACGACGACACTCGGCCAGCGCATCGAGTACCTTCCGGAAGCACGCCCGCAACGACGGGCGCGCGATCATAGCGGCTGCGCAATACGCCGCAACATGTCCGAGGATTGCGACGTCGCTGGTTCACCTACGACGCGCGCTCGCCGGCCCGGTACGGCGATCGGCTGCAGGACCGGCGGTGCCGCGCCGGATCGGCGTCGCACGCACCCGCGGTCCGGCATCGGCCGGCGTCTCGACCACATCGCACCGGGCCCGTGACGCCGACCTCAGCCAGCGCCGCGATAGCATCGCATCGGCCGGCGCCTCGACCGCGCCGCACCGGGCCGTGATCCGGCATCAGTCGGCGCCTCGACGGCATCGCGCGCAAGCGCGAGGCCCGACTTCAACCGGCGCCTCAGCAGGTGAACGTAATGTACTGGCGACGTTACCAGCTGCCCGTGTTGGGCATGGATGTCCAGGGCTCCGCGGGCGCTTTGGCCGGCCCGGCCTGCAGCAGCTCGATCGAGATCCCGTCGGGCGAACGGACGAAGGCCATGCGGCCATCGCGGGGCGGCCGGTTGATCGTCACGCCGTGCTCCTGCAGGCGCCGGCAGGCGGCGTAGATGTCGTCGACCTCGTAGGCGAGATGGCCGAAGTTGCGCCCGCCCGCATACGCCTCCGGATCCCAGTTGTGCGTGAGCTCGACCTGGGCCGAAGCGTCGCCGGGCGCGGCGAGGAAGATCAGAGTGTAGCGGCCCTGGGGGAAATCGCGGCGCGACAGCAGCTCGAGCCCGAGCGCATCACGATAGAAGTGCAGCGAAGCCTCGACGTCGGTCACGCGGACCATGGTGTGCTGGTACTTCATGGCTGCGAGTGTAGCCTGCCGCCGCTGCCAGTTCGGCGCGCCGGCGCCCGCAATGACACCGCCACGGATCGGGTGCCACAGCGCCGCCGCGGCACCGCCCCGGGCGGCGGCAGCGCCATCGCCACGGGCCGGCAGCGGCGTGCACGAAACATAGGCAGGCCGCGTCACCACGCTAAGATGGCCCGATGGCACTGCGTCACGGCGAACGACATCGCACCGACCGCGTCGGCTGGCTGCGCGCGGCCGTGCTGGGCGCGAACGACGGCATCGTCTCGACGGCGAGCCTGCTGGTCGGCGTCGCGGCCGCCGGCACGGCACGCGAAGCCGTAGTCATCGCGGGCGTTGCGGGTCTCGTCGCCGGCGCGATGTCCATGGCCGCGGGCGAATACGTCTCGGTGCATTCGCAGGCCGATGCGGAAAAGGCCGACATCGAGCGCGAGAAGCTCGAGCTCAGCACCGACGACGCCGGCGAGCGCCGCGAGCTCGCCTCGATCTACGTCGGCCGCGGTCTCGAGCCGGCCCTGGCACGGCAGGTCGCCGCGCAGATGATGGCCCACGATGCGCTCGGCGCCCATATCCGCGACGAGCTCGGCATCACAGTCATGCGCGCCGCACGCCCGCTGCAGGCCGCGCTGGCCTCGGGCACGTCGTTCTCCGTCGGCGCGGCGCTGCCGCTCGCCGTCGCCTGGCTGACGCCGATGGATGCACTGATCGCCGCGGTCGCGCTGACCTCGCTGCTCTGTCTCGCGACGCTCGGCGGTCTCGCCGCCCGCGCCGGTGGCGCGCGGGTCGCGACCGGCGCCGCCCGCGTGACCCTCTGGGGCACGCTCGCGATGCTCGCCACGGCCGGCATCGGCCGCCTGTTCGGCAGCGTCGTCGGCTGAGCCTGCTCGCGCGATGCTGACCGAAACGGAATGGACCGCCCTGGTCGCGAGCCTCGTGGTCGGCGCCCGCGCAGTGGCGATCGGGCTGCCGCTCGCGATCGCCACGGCCTGGCTGCTGGCGCGCGGCCGTTTTCCCGGACGCACGCTGCTCGATGCGCTGGTGCACGCGCCGCTGGTGCTGCCGCCGGTCGTCGTCGGCTACGTGCTGCTGCTGACCTTCGGCATCCAGGGCCCGGTGGGCCGCTGGCTCGAGGCGA
>JADLDF010000417.1 GCA_020846815.1 Gammaproteobacteria bacterium
AGCGCCTCGAAGATCACTTCCTTCTCGACACCCTTCTCGTTCGAGACGGCATCGACGACCAGCAGGATTTCCTTGTTCATCTACCCATCCTCCGTAGCGCGGTGGCCAGCCAGGCGACCACCGCGACCTCCGCAGCGCAGCAGCCGCTCAGGCCACCAGCCGCGACTTTCCGATCTCGGCGAACGGCAGCCGCACCGGGTTGCCCTCCACCTCGAGTTCGATGTCCTCTGCACCCACGCCGGTCAGCGTGCCGGTATACCGGCGCCGACCGTCGCGGACCTGCAGCAATTCCACGCGCAGCTTCGACCCGACGAAGCGACCGTAGTGCTCGGGCTTGCGCAGCACGCGGTCGAAGCCCGGCGACGACACCTCCAGCGAATACTGGCCCGGCACCGGATCGTGCACGTCGAGCAGCGCCGACAGCTCGCGGCTCGCGCGCGCGCAGTCCTCGATGCCGATGTGACCACCGACGCCGCCCGGGAAGTCGATGTAGAAGCGCAGCACGCCATCACGGCCGCTGCCCGTCCACTCGACGTCGACGAGCTCGTAGCCCAGCTGCCCGAGCAGAGGCTCGGTCAGCTCGATCACGCGTTCGCGAATGCCCGCCGCCGTCGCCATCCCGTCGCCGTTCCTTCGTCATCCACCACGACCGTCATCCACCACGACCCGACCGTCATCCCGACCTGGCCGCCATCCACGACCTGGCCGTGATCCACGTCCCGGTCGCCGTCTGCAGCCCGGCACGGATCGCAGAAACGAAAAAGGGACCACCAGGCCCCCTTTCCAATACCGCTGCCCCGGCCAGGGGCCCAAAAATAAAAGCCCCTCTCGGGGCTTTTAATACAAGCACTTACGCCCTGGTCGTGAGACATCGGACGAAACCCGCATGGTCCGAGGGGCCACGCGGGGGCGGAATATTAAGCTAAAGCTCGGCGCTCTACAAACGGGCGATGTGCGCCAGGGCTGGCGCGCCCGCGCCTGGTGCGGGGCCGCGGCGACGCGTTCGTCGCCGTGCCCTGCAAAACGGGCCGCTGTGCGCCGGGCCGGCGCCCGCCGTCTCCACCGCAGCACTCGAGCTAGGGCGCTGCCGGCGCCGGCGCCTCGAGCCAGCGTGCGAGCCAGGCATGGACCTCCCGGAAGAACAGGCGGCTGTTCTCGCCGTTCAGGATCCAGTGGTTCTCGTCGGGGAAGACCACGAGCCGGCTGGGCACGCGCTGGCGCTGCAGCACGGTCCAGTACTCCAGCGCGTTGTTCAGCGGCACGCGGAAATCCTGCTCGCCGATGGTCACGAGCGTGGGCGTGCGAAACTGCGCGGCCCGCCGGATCGGATTCTGCTCGCGCCAGACCGGCCCTTGTTCCCAGACCGGGCCGCCGTTGTTGATCTCGCGACCATAGACCGTGTCGCTGGTTCCCCACTGCGACTCGAGGTTCACTAGCCCCGCATGGCTGACGAGGCAGCGATAACGGCTGCCGCCCTGCAGCCAGTTCGCGAGATGTCCGCCATAGCTCGCGCCGCCGGCGCACTGCCGCGAGGCATCGATGAACGGGAACTCGCGCATCGCGGCATCGGCGGCTTCGTTCAGCTCCTCGCCGGGCGTGCGCAACGGGTCTCCCTGGATGTGCTGCGCGAAGGCCTCGCCGTAGCCACTCGAACCGCTGTAGTTGGTCAGCAGCACGACATAGCCCGGCGCGCCCAGCAGGTGATAGTTCCAGCGCGTGACCCACTGGTCGCGCCAGGCCGTGTGCGGCCCGCCGTGGATCACGTTGAAGAGCGGATAGCGTTTGCGCGCGTCCAACCCCGGCGGCACGACCAGCAGGCTGTGGATGCGGCGGCCCCGGGAGCTCGTGAACCAGAAATGCCTCACCGGTGGCAGGTCGAGGGCCGCGAGGCGCTGCGAGTTGAAGTCCGACAGCGCCCGGTGCCCGGCACGTTCCGGTTCGATGCGCACGACTTCGGGCGGCCGCGTCGCGCTCTCCCAGCTGCCGACCAGCACCGGCTGGCTCGAGCGCTGCGCGATCGCGAGATTCGCGTAGACGCCGGAAGCGACGTCGAACACGCGCCGGGGCGCACCGCCGCCGAAGGGCACGACGAACAGCTTCTCGTGCCCGGCCTCGTCGGCGAGCGCATAGATCGCGCGCGAGTCGGCGGCGATCGCGAAGCTCGAGATCGACCGGTCGAGCGGCTGCGTCAGCCAGGTCGCCTCGAGCGGCCCGGCCATGCCGCCGGCGCGCGGCCAGTCGAAGGCAGCGATCTCGGTACGCACGTACACGCGATCGCGCCGGCGCTCGACCAGGGCGACGAGCCGCCGGCCGTCGGCCGAAAACGCCGGTCGCGACCAGGTGTGCTCGCCGGCGCTGAGGCGGCGCGGCTCGCCACCCTCCACCGGCACCTGCCAGAGCTGGGTGCCGGTGAAAGACCAGGCCGCGCGGTCGCGATCGGTGCTGGCGGCGAACACCAGCGAGCGACCATCCGGCGCCCAGACCGGATCGAGCTCGGCGCTCGTATCGGCTTCGCGCCCCGCATAGCCGCTCGCGCGCACCAGCGCCGTGCCGGCGAGCAGGTTGCGCGCCAGCGCCGCGGCCTCGCCCGGACGCGGCAGGTCGACGACGAACAGCTGCGGCTGGCGATCGTCGAGCCATCGGTCCCAGTTGCGGATCGGGAAGCCTTCGTAGACGCGCGCGTTCCAGCGCCGTGCGCGCCGCTCTTCCGCGGCCGCACGGTTCGACTCCTCGTCGGTCGCGCCGGGGAAGACGTTGCTGACGTAGGCGATGCGCCGCCCATCCGGCGCGAAGCGCGGCGTGCGGGCTCCGGTGGCGCTGCGCGTGACGCGTACGGCTTCGCCGCCGGCGAGCGTCAGCACGTAGATCTGCTCGACGTCGTCGCCGACGCGGCGCGCCGCGAACGCGATGCGGCCCCCGTCGGGACTCCAGTCGACCCCGCTCTCGCGGCCCGGCGTGTTCGTCAGCCGCCGTGATGGCGCCGATCCATCGGTCGGCGCGATCCACAGGTCCACGACCTGCGCGGCCTCTTCATAGGCGGGCTCGGTGACGCTGAACACCACCCAGCGCCCGTCCGGGCTCGGCGCCGGGGCACCGACCCGCCGCATCAGCCAGAGATCCTCGTGGGTGATCGCGCGGCGTACGGGTGTGGGCGCTGCGGGCGAAGGAGTTGCCGCGGCCGTCGGTGCAACGGCAGCAGTGCCAGCGGCCGAGATCGTCGCAGCCGTGGGTGGAGGCGTCGGCGCGGCCGCCGGCGGAACGGCGGCAGTGGCGACGGCAGCGGCAGCGGCAGCGGCAGCGACCATGATCGTCGCAGCCGCCATCGCCGGCAGCGCGGCGCCGGCGAGGATCGCGCACCCAACGGCGAGCGAGCGGCGGTGTCGGCGTGGGTGTGCCGGCCGTTCCGACATCATGAGTGAGCGCCCGGGCGGCCCTCAGACCCGCCGCTGGCCGCCGATGTTCTCGGGCAGCCGGTAGAACCAGAGGAACACCAGCCCGAGGCCGTAGGCGATCGAGGGGATCGCGACCAGGCTCAGCATGACCGCGAGCTCGGCGCTCGGCGGCTGCTGCTCGAGCGGCAGCTTCGAATCGAAGTTCATCGCCGCGAGCAGCATGCCGAGCAGCGGCGCCCCGAGCGAATAGCCGAGCCTCTCGATGAACACGTAGACCGAGGTATAGACGCCTTCACGCCGCAGGCCCGTGCGCTGCCGGTCGTAGTCGATGCAGTCGAGCCACATCGCCTGGCCGAACAGCAAAATCGCCGAGGAGAAGATGCCGGCGAGCACGCCGCGTGCGACGAAGAACGTCGACGAATCGTCCGGCGTCGCCAGCAGCCAGCTCAAGGTCGCCACGACCTCCCCGGCGATGCCGATCGCGAGGCCCGTGCGCTTGGTGACGAACCTGCCGACCCAGCGGAAGAATGGAATGAACGCCACCGTGCTGCCGATGGTCGCCATGGCCAGCAGCGACATCAGCGAGAAGTCGCGCTTCAGCACCATGACCACGAAAAACGCCATGGTCGCGCTCGAGGCCGACAGCGCGACGAACTGCAGCACCTTGATGCCGACCATGGCCATGAAAGGGCCGTTGTCGAACACCGCGCGCAGCTGCCGCCACATCGGCATGCGGTGCTGCTGCCCCACCTCCTCCGCCTCGACGTGCGCCCCGCGGGTGCCGAAGAACGTGATCAGCATGACCACGCAGACCACGACGCCGCCGACGATGCCGAGCGTCTGGTAGGCCTCGGCATCGCGGCCGAGCCTTTGCACGAGCGCCGGCCCGCCCGCCGATGCGATCACCGAGCCGAGCATCATGAACACGGAGCGATAGCCCATGATGCTCAGCCGCTGCATGCGATCGTCCGTCATCTCCACCGGCATGGTGAGATAGGGCACGTTGAAGATCGTGAAGCCGAGCGAGTACAGCACGAGCACGACGAAGGCCAGCGCGACCGGGTGGCTCGCCGCGAGCGCCATGTCGTGCTGCGAATAGACCAGCGGCAGGCCGAGGCCGCAGACGAAGGCACCGACCAGCAGCCACGGCCGGCGACGCCCCCAGCGCGAACGCGTGCGATCCGTGATGCGTCCCATGACCGGATCGCTGAACGCGTCGATGATGCGCGCCGAGAACACCAGGTAGCCGGCCACGTCCGGCGGAACCTTCATGACCGTGGTCAGGTAGACGAGGACCAGCGCCGAGACCGTGTTGAGATAGCTGATGG
>JADLDF010000418.1 GCA_020846815.1 Gammaproteobacteria bacterium
CGATCACGATGCAGACGGCGCGGAACATGTTCCTGAGCCAGGACCGGACCTGGCGGCGCAAGCTCCAGGAGGTGTTCCTGACCTACCGGCTGGAACGCGAGTTCTCCAAGGCCGAGATCCTCGGCCTATACCTCAACGTGATCAGCTTCGGCAAGCGCGCCTACGGCGTGGCCGCGGCCGCCGAGACCTATTTCGGCAAGACGCTGGGCCAGCTGACGCTCGCCGAGGCGGCGACGCTCGCGCGTGTGCCGCAGGCACCGTCGCGCTACAACCCCATCGCCGATCCGGAGGCCGCCGCGCAGCGCCGCGGCTACGTCCTGCGCCGCATGACCGAGCTCGGTTTCATCGACGAGAAGACCGCGCAGGCGGCGGCGGCCGAGAAGGTCAAGGCGAGCATCCATTCGCAGAGCTTCGAGGTCGAGGCACCGTACGTCGCCGAGATGGTGCGGCTCGAGGTGCTGAAGCGCTTCGGCGCGGCGGCGCAGAACGAGGGCTACAAGGTCTACACGACCGTCGATACGCGGCTGCAGGCGGCGGCCAACCGTGCGCTGCGACTCGGGCTCGTCGAGTACGACCGCCGCCACGGCTGGCGCGGCGCGCAGAACATGGTGGAGCTCAAGGGCGACGAGGACGAGCCGCGCCTCGCGGCGATCGTCGAGGAATATCCGACGGTCGGGCTGCTCGACCCGGCGCTGGTCGTCGAGGTGGCGGAGCGCTCCGCGAAGGTCTTCGTGCGCGGCAAGGGCTTCGCGCGCATCGACTGGAACGGGCTGTCCTGGGCGCGGCGCAAGGAGAACGAGCTGCGCACGGGCCCGGAGCCGAAGACCGCCTCCGACGTGCTGTCGCGCGGCGATGTGGTCTACGTCGTCGAGCGCGGCGGCCTCGCGCAGCTCGTGCAGGTGCCCGATGCCGAGGCGGCACTGGTGGCGCTCGATCCGAACGACGGCGCGATCGCGGCCCTGGTCGGCGGCTTCGACTACTTCGACAAGGGCTTCGGCAAGTTCAACCGCGTGATGCAGGCGAAGCGCCAGCCGGGCTCGGGCTTCAAGCCCTTCCTGTACTCGGCGGCGCTCGAGAACGGCTTCACGCCCTCGTCGGTGATCATGGATTCGCCGTTCATCATCGACGATCCGGGCATGGAGGAAGCCTGGCGGCCGGAGAACTCGAGCGGCCAGTTCTACGGCCCGACGCGCTTCCGCGAGGCCCTGGTCAAGTCGCGCAACCTCGTCTCGATCCGCATCCTGCAGGCGATCGGCACCAGGCCGGTGATCAACCACGCGACGCGCTTCGGCTTCCCGCGCAGCGCGCTGCCCGCGAACCTGACGCTCGCGCTCGGCACGCTGCAGGCGACGCCGCTCGAGGTCGCGGCCGGGTTCGCGGTGTTCGCCAATGGCGGCTATCGCGTGCCGCCGTATTTCATCGAGCGCATCGAGGATCCGCGCGGCAAGGTCGTCTACGAGGCGCAGCCGAAGATCGTCGCGCCGGGCTGCGAACCGGCGGCGCCGGGCTCGATCCCGGCCGACATGCCCGCGTTCTCGACCGACACCGCGCAGTCGGTGCTGCGTGCCGGCATGGCGATGCGCGGTGGCGGCTGTCTGCTGCCGCCGGAGCGGCTCGCCGAGCGCGCGATCAGCGCGCAGAACGCCTGGCTGATCGACAGCATGCTCGCAGACGTGATCACGCGCGGCACCGGGCGGCGCGCACTGGCGCTCGGGCGCAACGACCTCGCCGGCAAGACGGGCACGACCAACGACGCCAAGGACACCTGGTTCAACGGCTTCACGCGCGATCTGGTCACCACGGTCTGGGTGGGCTTCGACCAGGAGCGCTCGCTCGGCGAGGGCGAGGAAGGCAGCCGCACGGCCGTGCCGATCTGGGTGCACTTCATGCGCGAGGCGCTGCGCGGCGTGCCGCAGCGGTCGCGGCCGATGCCCGAAGGCCTGGTGCAGGTGCGCATCTCGCCGTACACGGGCCAGATCGCCAGCGTCGACGATCCGGAGGCGATCTTCGAGACCTTCATGGCCGACCGGCTGCCGCAGGGCGGCGTGCTCGGCGGCGGCGAAGGCGCCTACGACGCGGGGCTCATGGCCTCGCCGGCCGGCGACGGCACGACGCCGGCGGCGGGCGATCCGGCCGCGACGCCGGCGAGCTCGGAGCCGCTGTTCTGATGAGCCGCAACAAGCTGCCACCCCGCGCCGGCGAGAACCTGCGTCGCGCGCTCGCTCAGGAGGCCGCGCGCGTCATGGCCGAACACGGCGTGCGCGACTTCCTGTTCGCCAAGCGCAAGGCGGCCGAGCGCTTCGGCGTCGTCGACGGTTCGGTCCTGCCGCGCAATACCGAGATCGAGGAGGCGCTCGCAGAGTACCAGCGCCTGTTCGGTGGTGAGGAGCACGTCGAGTCGCTGCTCGCGCAGCGCATCGCCGCGATCGAGGCGATGCGCTACCTCGAGGGCTTCCAGCCGCGCCTCGTCGGCCCGGTGCTGAACGGCACAGCGACCGAGCACAGCGACGTGCAGCTGCACGTTTTCGCCGACCGCGCCGAGAGCGTCGCCTTCAGGCTGATGGACAGCGGTGTGCCCTACGAGATCGGCGAGAAGCGCGTGAAGATGAATGCCGAACGGCAGCTGCAGCAACCGTCGCTGCACTTCGAGATCGATGCGCAGCCGATCGAGGTCGTGGTGTTCCCGGTCGACGGCATCCGCCAGGCGCCGGTCAGCCCGGTCGACGGCAAGCCGATGCGGCGCGCCGACCTCGCGGAAGTCGAGGCGCTGGTCGCCGAAGGAGAGGAAAATAGATCCGATTTATTTTCCTCCGGAAAATAAATCGGATTTAACCGCGCTTGCCGATCGCGACGTAGTCGCGCTGCTGCGGACCGGTGTAGAGCTGGCGCGGGCGGCCGATCTTCATGCCCGGGTCGGCGATCATTTCCTGCCAGTGCGACACCCAGCCAGCGGTGCGCGCGATCGCGAACATGACCGTGAACATCGAGCGCGGGATGTTCAGCGCGCTGTAGATGATGCCGGAGTAGAAGTCGACGTTCGGGTAGAGCTTGCGTGCGACGAAGTATTCGTCCTTCAGCGCGATCTCCTCGAGGCGCATCGCGAGCTCAAGCAGCGGGTTGTCGGCGCGGCCCATCTTCGCGAGCACCTTGTGGCACATCTCGCGAATGATCCGGGCGCGCGGGTCGAAGTTCTTGTAGACGCGATGGCCGAAGCCCATCAGGCGCACGTTGCTGGCCTTGTCCTTCACTTTTTCCAGGAACTTCGGGATGTTGTCGGCCGTGCCGATCGACTCGAGCATCTCGAGCACGGCCTCGTTGGCGCCGCCGTGGGCCGGGCCCCAGAGCGCCGAGACGCCGGCGGAGATCGCGGCGTAGGGATTGGCGCCGGTGGAGCCGGCGAGGCGCACGGTCGAGGTGCTGGCGTTCTGCTCGTGGTCGGCGTGCAGGATCAGCAGCAGGTCGAGCGCCTGCGCGGCCAGCGGATCGACGTTGTA
>JADLDF010000419.1 GCA_020846815.1 Gammaproteobacteria bacterium
TTCCCGGCGTGCCGCTGGCGGAGTTCCGCCGCCGCTGCGCGATCGTCGCGCCGCATCTGCATGCCGACTACCCGCGCGAGACGCGCGTGCTCGACGTGGTCGTCTCGGGCCTGCATTCGAGCATCGGTCTGGACGAGCCGCCGAGCGCCGCGGAGGCGGCCGCGGCACGCGCCGCACTGCGCGTCTTCGGCATCGCGGGCCTCGCGCGGCGCAGTCTCGCGACCCTGTCCTACGGGCAGGTGCGCCGCGCGCTGTTCGCGCGCGCCGCGGTGCGCCTGCCTGAGCTGCTGCTGCTCGACGAACCGTTTTCCGGCGTCGATGCGCCCAGCCGGCGGGCCCTGCGCCGCGGCATCGAGCGCATGGTCGCGGCGGGCACAGCCGTGGTGCTGGCGAGCCACCACGAGGACGAATGGCCGGCGAATGCGACCCACGAGCTGGAGCTGGACCGAGGCCGGGCGCGCCGCTGCGTTCCAGTGCGCGGCCGTCGCAGCCGATAGGTCGCGGGCCGGGCTGTTGCTGCTGGCCGTGATCGGCACGGTGTTTCTGCTGCACGAGAGCCTCGCGCCGGAGCTGCGCCGGCCGCTGCGGCGCGGTGCGGCTGCGGCCGTCGCCACGGATCGCCGTGCCTCGCCGCTGGCTGCGCTGGGCGCGCGACCGGTGCTCGCCGGGCTGATCGCTGCGACGCTGATGGTGTCGATCGGCGGTGGTGCGATGCAGTCGGTGTTCCAGTTCTGGGGGCGCGACCTGTTCCAGTTGACGCTGCGCGACGTCGGCCTGCAGTTCATGGTGTTCGCACTGCTGTCGGCCGTCGGCCAGGCCGCACTGATCGGGCCGCTGGCGCGGCGCTTCGGCGAGAAGCCCGTGGCGATCGCCTCGATCGTGGGTGTCACGCTCGGCCTGCTGCTGTTCGCAGCCGCGTCGCACGTGGCCATGGTCTGGTTCGGCATCCTGATCTTCGGTCTCGCGAACGGCCTGTTCCTGCCCGCCGTGACCAGCCTGGTTTCGTTCGAGGCGGACGCGAACAACCGCGGTGCGGTGATGGGCCTGTTCAACGCTGCGAGCAGCGCCGGCCGCATCATCGGTCCGGCCGTCTCGGGGCCGATCTATTTCAATGTCGGCGCGGTCGCGCCTTTCGTCGTCTCCGCGGTGCTGACCGCCCTCGGTGCGCTGCTGCTGCTGCGGGCCCGCGCGCGAGCGACCACCGCGGCGGCTGCGCCGGATGCCGCATCGCCGCCGGGGGGTGCGATCGGCTAGTCTGCGGACCATGCAGTCCCGTGTGCGCAGACGTTTGCTCGCGACCTCGCTGGTGGCGCTGGCGGCCGGCGCCTCGAACCGGCTGGCCGCGGCGCTCGCGGCGCCGGGTGTGCCAGGTGCGTCAAGTGTGCCGGCGCGCGATCAGGGCGCGGAGCCGCGCGGAGCACGCGCGGCCGGCAGCGGCGTGCTGCGCCGCGCGCGCAGCGGCAACCTCACGAGCCTCGATCCGCACCGGCCGATCTCGGCGGCGGACATGGAGATCGCCGCCGACCTGTTCGTCGGGCTGACCGCCGTCGACGCACGCGGCGCGATCGTGCCCGGTTGCGCGCAGCGCTGGTCGGTGTCGGTGGACGGGCTGCGCTACGAGTTCCGTCTGCATCCCGGGCTGCGCTGGTCGGACGGCCGGCCGCTGACCGCCGCCGACTTCGTCGGCTCGTTCCAGCGGCTCCTGACGCCGGCGACCGGTGCGCTGCTCGGCTATCGCTACGACGCGATCCGCGGCGCGCGGGCGCTGCGCAGCGGCCGCGGCGAGGCGGGCGCGCTCGGCGTGACGGCAGCTGCAGCCGACCGCGTCGTCATCGAGCTCGAACACCCCGACACCGACCTGCTGAAGCTCGCCGCGGTCGCCTACGTCGTGCCGATGCATCTCGTGACGCGTATCGGCCGTGATTGGGCGAAGCCGCCCGCGATCGTCGTCAACGGTGCCTACCTGCCGCGCAGCTGGGCGCAGAACGGCGCCCTCGTGCTCGAGCGCAATGCGGCTTTCCATGCCGCCGCGCATTTCCCGCGTGCGCCGTCGCGGCTGGAATGGGTCATGGGCATCGACGATGCGACGCGACTGCGGCTGTGCCGCGCCGGCGGGCTCGACGTCGCGCAGCTCAGCGAGGGTTCACAGCTCTCGATCGCGCGCCGCACGCTGCCGGGCCAGCTGCACTCGGTGCCGTTCTACGGCGGTGGCTGGGTGGGGCTCAACACGCGGCGCGGCGTGCTGCGCGATCCGCGCGTGCGTCTCGCACTGGCGCTGGCGGTCGACCGCGAGGCCCTGGTCGACAAGGTGCGCGCGCGCGGCGAGCGATCGAGCGAAAGCCTGGTGCCCGAAGCGGTCGCCGACTATCCGCGGCGCGCCTCGCCCGCGCACGCCGCCTGGCCCATGCCGCGGCGTCTCGCGGCCGCGCGTGAGCTGCTGGCGCAGGCCGGCATCGAGCGCGAACGCCCGGTGCGGCTGGTGGCGATCTTCTCGGCCAATCCGTTGTCGCAGCGTCACTTCCTGGCGCTCGGCGCGATGTGGTCGCCGCTCGGCGTCACCGTCGACGCGCGCGGGCTCGAGTCTCGTGCCTACAACGTCGCGCTGTCGCAGCGCGACTTCGATCTCATGGGCTACGAGCCCTTCTCGGTCGTGCAGAGCGCGACCAGCTTCATCGGCCGCTTCCGCAGCGATTCGTTCCTGAACTACATGGGCTATGCCGATCCCGAGGTCGACCGGCTGATCGACCTCGCGGAACGCCAGCTCGAGCCGGCGGCACGCGCTGCGAACTACCTCTCGGCCGAACAGCGCCTGCTGCGCGACTACCCGGTGATCCCGCTGTATTCTGGCGTCGCGCATCACCTGGTCGCGGCGCGGGTCCGCGGCTGGGTCGAGAATCCGGGCCTCGCGCTGCCCTCGGTCCATCTTTCACTGGGCTGAATGCCCCAGGAGTCGACGATGCCCTCATTGCGCCGCGCGTGTCTCGCCCCGATGCTCGCCGCCGCGTTCGCGCTCGCCGGCTCTTTCGGTGCCAAAGGCGGGGCATGCCCGGCGGCTACAGGTACAAGGCGAGCAAGGCCGCGCTCAACATGATCATGGTGTCGCTCGCCCAGGACCTGAAGCCGCGCGGTATGACCGTCGCCTGCCTCTCGCCGAGCCAGGTGGACACCCAGGGCTACGCGGCCCGCGGCATCACGATACCGGGCATGGTCGACCTCGAGGTCAGCGTCGGCGGCATGCGCAAGGTCATCGACAAGCTCACGCCGGAGCGCTCCGGCAGCTTCATTCGCTACGGCGGCGAAGTGCAGCCATGGTGAGGTGACGACGATGATGCTTCTGGTGCTCGGCCTGCTGGCCTGGGCGGTCGCCGACCGCATCTCGCTGAAGCGGCGCAGGCCGTGGCCGCTGCCCGGCGCGCCGCCGGCCGATCGCAACCACTGGCTCGCTGCAGGGCTCGGGCTGCTGCTCTACGTTGCGTTCGTCGCGCTGTTGCACGAGACGCTGTTCGGCGTCTCGCCGTTGCCGTGACCCGCCTGCGTCCTTGGCCCGCCGCGCAGCGCCGGTGTGCGCGTCTCGCGCGGATCTTCGCGACGCTGTTCGTGTTCGCGGTGATCACGGGCTGCACCGCGACCGGCGTCGGCAGTGTGCCGCGGGCCGAAGATGCGGCGGTGGACGATGCGGGCGCGGTGCGGTCATTGCCTGCGCCTGGGCCGGCGCCGCGCGACACAGCGGCCGATGCCGGCGCGGCTCCCGAGGCGGCGCCGGCGCGCGACTGGCGGGCCGGTGCGATGGTCGCGGCCGCCAACCCGCTGGCGGTCGATGCCGGGCTGCGTGTGCTGCAGGCCGGAGGTTCGGCCGTCGATGCCGCGATCGCGGTGCAGGCGATGCTCGGCCTCGTGGAGCCGCAGAGCTCGGGGCTCGGTGGCGGTGCCTTCATGCTGTATTACGACGCCGCGAGCGGCGACGTGATCGCCTACGACGGGCGCGAGGTCGCGCCGCGCGGGGCGTCGGCGACGATGTTCCTGGGCGAGGACGGCGCACCGCTGGGTTTTTTCGAGGCGGTACGCAGCGGACGCTCGATCGGCGTGCCCGGCGTCGTCGCGATGCTGGCGCTCGCGCATCGCGAGCAGGGTCGGTTGCCCTGGGCGCAAGCCTGGGAGCCGGCGATCGAGCACGCCGAAGCGGGCTTCGCGGTCTCGCCGCGCCTCAGCACGCTGATCGGCTTCGGCGGCGGCCGGCTCGCACCGGATGCGGCGCGTTACCTCACGCGCGATGGCCGCACGCCGCTGCGGCCCGGCGAGATCCTGCGCAATCCCGACTATGCCGCGACGCTGCGGCGCATCGCGGTGCAGGGCGAGCGCGGCTTCTACGAAGGACCGGTGGCGCAGGCGATCGTCGCCGCCGCGGCACGCGCGCCGCTGCCCGGCTCACTCAGTCTCGACGACCTGCGCGACTACCGTCCGCAGCGCCTCGAACCGGTCTGCCGCGGCTATCGCGTCTACCTGGTCTGCGGCATGCGCCCGCCGTCCTCGGGCGGCATCGCCGTACTCGCGATCCTCGGCATTCTCGAGCACTTCGACATGGCGGCGAGCGGCCCCGGCACGGCGCTCGGCTGGCACCGCTTCATCGAGGCACAGCGGCTGGCGTACGCCGACCGCGATCTCTACGTCGCCGACGAGCGTTTCGTGCAGGTGCCGATCGCGGGACTGCTTGATCGTGGCTATCTCGCCGGGCGCGCCGCGCTGATCGACGACGCCCGGGCGATGGTCCGGGTCAGCGCGGGCAGGCCGCCCGGCGCGGCGCGGCGCGGCGCCGATGCGACCGGACCGGAGCGGGGGACCAGCCACTTCGTCGTCGTCGACGCGCGCGGCGACGTCGTCTCGATGACCACGACCGTCGAGGCGCCTTTCGGCTCGCAGCGCATGGCGGCCGGGTTCTTCCTCAACAACCAGCTCACCGATTTCTCGTTCCGCGCAGTCGACGAGCGCGGCCAGTCGATCGCCAACGCCCCGGCACCGCTGAAGAAGCCGCGCTCCTCGATGTCGCCGACGATCGTGTTCCAGGACGGTGGCTTCCGGCTCGCCGTCGGTTCGCCGGGCGGCAACGCGATCATCGGCTACGTCGCCAAGGCGATCGTCGGCGTGCTCGACTGGGGTCTCGATCCGCAGCAGGCCATCGAGCTGCCGAACGTGGTCGCGCGCGGTGCCGTGACCGCCGAAGGCACGCGGTTCGACCCGGCGATCGCCGCGGCGCTGCAGGCCATGGGACACGAGTTCGACTCGGGCCGCGGCGGCGAAGGCTCGGGTCTGCACGCCGTGCTGCTGACTCCCGACGGTCGGCTGGTCGGCGGTGCCGACAGCCGCCGCGAGGGCGTGGCGCGCTCGCCGCCGCAGCCCTAGCGCAGCGAGGTCCGCGACGCCGCGGGTCCGGTGTGCCCGCCGCGGAGCGGCCTGCGCCGACCGCCGGCTAGGCGCTCAACGACTCGAGCTGCGCGGCGTGCCAGCGCGGCGGCACCCAGCGCTCGAAGTCCGCGGCGGGCATGGGCCGGGCGATCAGGTAGCCCTGCACCTCCTGGCAGCGGTTCACGCCGAGGAAGGCAAGCTGGTCCTCGGTCTCCAGGCCTTCCGCGACGCAGGTGAGGCCCAGCGCGGCGGCCATCGAGACGATCGCGTTGATCAGCGAGTTGCCGTGGCGGCTGACGCCGATCTCCGAGACGAAGCTGCGGTCGATCTTCAGTACGTCGAGCGGCAGGCGGCGCAGATAGCTCAGCGACGAGTAGCCGGTGCCGAAGTCGTCGAGCGCGAGCCGCATGCCGCGGCTGCGGAAGGCCTCGAGGGCCGCGATCACCTTCTCCGGCTCGGCGAGCATGGCGCTCTCGGTGATCTCGGCCTCGAGCGAGTGGTGGCTCGCGCCGGCACGCGCCACCGCGCGGTCGATTTCGGCTACCAGGTCGGTGGCGGCGAACTGCATCGGCGAGATGTTGAACGAGATGCGGAACTCCGCGCCGAAGCGCTGCTGCCAGCGTGCCGCCTGCTGCGCGACCAGCTCGATGACGAGGTTGCCGAGCGGCACGATCAGCCCGATCTCCTCCATCAGCGGGATGAAATGGCCCGGCATGACCAGTCCGCGCGTCGGGTGACGCCAGCGGATCAGCGCCTCGGCACCGCTCAGGTGGTTTTCCAGCAGCGACATGCGCGGCTGGAAGAACAGCTCGAACTGCCGTTCCTGCAGCGCCTGGCGCAGCTCGGCTTCGAGCGCGAGCCGCTCGC
This sequence comes from Gammaproteobacteria bacterium, assembly GCA_020846815.1. The sequence continues at coordinate 6,268 of JADLDF010000419.1, forward strand.
GCGCACGGTCGCTGATCTCGTTGGCGAAGAACTGGCAGGCGGCCTTCTGACCCTTGGTGTGCAGCAGGGCCGCGAATGCGTTGTCGATCAGCTCGACCGCGCTGGCGCCGTCGCCGGGGAAGAGGCTGATGCCGACCGAGGCGCTGAGCGTGACCTCGGTGTCGCCCATCGCCAGCGGATTCGCGACCGTGCGCTGCAGGCGTTCGGCCACGCCGAGCACAGCGTCGCTGCGCGGCAGGTTGCCGATCACGCAGAGGAAGGCGTCGCCGCCGGAGCGCGCGACCACGCAGCCGAACTCCTCGTCGCGCGAGGAGCCCTGAGCGAGGCCGTCCAGGGCGCGCAGCTGCGCACGCATGCGGCCGCCGAGCGTCTTGAGCACCGCGTCGCCGACCGCACGGCCCATCGAGCTCGTCACGCGGTCGAAGTCGTCGAGCGACAGCGCCAGCACGGCCATGTGCGTGCCGTTGGATTCGGCGCGGCGGATCGACTGCTCGATCATGCGGGTCGCCGATTCGCGGGTGGGTAGTGCGGTCAGGGGATCGTGGAACGCGAGGAGGCGGATCCGGTCCTCCTGCGCGCGCACGTCGGTGACGTCCTGCACGGTGCTGCGGATCACCACCGGGCCGCCTTCGCCGGCGGGCGCGATCTCGCCCTGGTGGCGCAGCACCCGCCGCGCGCCGCGTCGCCCCGTCAGCCGGTGCTCGAACTGGAACGGCCCGCCATGCTCGATCGCCTGCACCATCGTGTCGCGGACCGGGGTGGTGTCCTCCGGGTGGACCATCGCGCAGAGCGTCTCCCACGACAGCTCGTCGTCGGCACCGACCTCGAGCAGCTCGCGCACGACCGGCGAGACGGCGATGGTGCGACCATCGAGGTGACGCTCCCAGTGGCCGAGCGATGCGAGTCGCTGCGCATACGTCAGCCGCCGCTCGCTCAGACGCAGGTCGTCCTGCGCCTGCTTGGCGCGCAGCAGGAAGCGCACGCGCTCGAGCAGCAGCAGCGGATTGATCTGCTTGTGCGAGAAGTCGTTGGCGCCGGCCTCGTAGGGTCGCTGGATCGATTCGTAGTCGTTCAGGCCCGTCAGGAGCAGCACCTGCACGCGCTCGCCACCGGGCAGCGCCCGCACGCGCGAGCAGAGCTCGAAGCCGTTCACGTTCGGCATGTTGACGTCGGTGACGATGCAGTCGACCGGGTTCGCGGTCCAGGCGGCGAGTGCCTCCGCGCCGTCACGGGCCGTCTGCACGCGGTAGCCGGCATCCTCCAGGACGCCGCTGATCAGCAGCCGCACCGTGTCGTCGTCGTCGACGACGAGCACGGAGTACCAGGAGGGATTGGGGGTGGCGGCGGGAGTCATGATGCGAGATGACCCTCGAGTTCGGGCTGCAGGCGCGCCCAGGCATCGGCGAGCAGGCCGCAGTGCTGCGTCGCCTCGCCGGCCTCGCCGCGGCGCACTGCCGTCTCGATCGCCGCGCACAGGTCGCCGATGCGCTTCGCGCCGATGCTGTAGCTCGCCGACTTCAGCGAGTGAGCCACGCCCCCGAGCGTGGCGACGTCGCCCGCGGCGTGCGCAGCATCCTTCGCGGCGAGCTGCTGCGGCGCCTGGTCGCGGTAGGTGCGCAGCAGCTGGGGCAGCAGCGCGCCCTTGCGCAGGCCGCGCAGCATCGCGATCTGTTCCGGGTCGAGCTCCGGTGCGCCCGCGTCTGGCGTAGAAGTGCTCATGGTGCCGTGGGTGCGCCGCCCTGGGATCAGGCGCCGCCGATCGCGATGCCGGTGAGATAGCCCTGCGGGGTGATCTCGCCGGCCGTGGTGCAGCCGATGAGATTGACGTCGCCGAAGCGGCGGTGGAGCGCGGCGGCGAGCGCCGGCAGGTCGAAGTCCGCGGCGCAGTAGAAGACCGCGAGTCCGATGTCCGGCTGCCAGATCGCCTCGTGGAGCTGCTGCGCGGCCAGTTCGGGGTCGCGGTGCCGGGACGTGCCCTTGCGGATCGACAGCTTCGACATAATTCCGGTGCCTCGTTCGGCCGTGGCGCGCTGCCACGGGTCCCCGCGCCACGACGGCGGGGCTCAACCGGATATCGGATTGCGGACGCCGGGCTGTAGCGGTCCGTCCGCGGCCGCGGCGGGAATCGGTGATGCGTCACAGGCCGGGCAGGGCATTGCCGCCGCCGTCCGTGGCGGCGGCTTCGTTCAGCGTGCGGCCACGGTACCGACCGGCATCTGCGGCACGAAGTCGATGACCGGAGTCGCCACGGGCGCGCCGGGAGCCGCCGCCGCCGGAGTGGCCTCGCCGGCCGGACCGAGCGAGCGAATGTAGCGGTACAGGTCGCGCAGGTCAGCGTCGCTCATGTCGCGCAGCGCGAACCATGGCATCGGCGGCAGCCGCTGTGCGCGGGCGAACGGCAGCCACTGTTCCTCGGTCAGCGGTTGCAGGGAGCGGCGCAGGTTCGCGGGGTAGGAGACGCCCCAGGGACCGCGGAAGCCGACCGGCACGCCGGTCAGCCAGGCCGACTCCTCGACCTCGCCGCTGCGCTCGGCATAGCCGGCGGTATGGCAGTCGTTGCAGCCGGTGATCTGCACCAGATAACGGCCGCGGGCGATCGAGGCTGCCGCGGTGTCGCGGGCGGTGGCGACGGCCGGCGCAGATACCGCGTCCGCCGCGGCTGCCGGCCGGGCGGCAGCCACGGGTCGCGACGCCGACGCGGCGAGCGCGGCGAAACCGAGGGTCGAGATCACGATCGCGCCGGAGGCGGAGATCCACTTGCGCATGCTGGGCTCCCCGGGACGAAGTCCCGTCAAAGGTCGGTGAGTGGCGTGGACGCGAGGTCCGATGGCGCGCATCTTCGGGCGACGCGCGGTTCGCGACATCGCCCGAAGGAGCCATTCACCGCGGTGGCGGAGAGCCACACGCGCCGGGCGGGGCGCGCCGGAAGAGGTCGGCCGCCTGGCCGCGCGAGTCGCACTCGAGCTTGTCGAGGATGTTGCAGAGATGGCGCTTGATGGTGTGCAGGCTCAGCGCAAGATCGCGCGCGATGTGCTTGTTGCCGTCGCCGGCGGCGACCCGCTCGAGGACCTCGAGCTCGCGCGACGTCAGCCGCTGCAGCAGCGCGACCTGTCGGTCGCGTACGGCGACCGGCGCGACCCGGGGCTCGCGCGCCGTGCCGCGCCCGGCCGTGGCCACGACCGCGGTCGTGGCGGACGCCGCGGTCGCGGGACGCGGCTGCCACCAGGCGTCCAGCACGCGTCGCAGCGCCTGCAGCGCTGCGCTGCGCTGCAGCGGCTGCGGCACGACCTCCGACAGCAGCGCGTCGACGTGCCGGCGTGAGTCCAGCAGCAGGATGCCGTAGGCGCGATGGCGCGCGATCTCGGCGAGCACCGGCTCGAAGGCCTGCCAGGCCGCCGTGCGATCGCCCCGACACGACAGTGCCCAGGCGAGGCCGACGCGCGGATCGCAGTAGATCGCCGGCATCCGCTGACGGTGGTAGCGCGCGCAGGCGTGGCCGAGCACCTCGATCGCCGCCGTCCAGTCGCCGTCGGCGAGCGCGGCCTGGCCACGGGCCACCTGCGCGGCGAGCTCGACGAACGGCCACTCCTCGGGGCGCCGTGGCTCGAGCAGCGCCGGCAGGTACTCGCGCCAGGCGTCGAGCTCGCCCGTGATCCAGTGGAAGCGCGCCGCGGCGTGCCGGTAGGCGCGGCCCCAGGCGGCGCGGTGCCGGGCCACTTCGGGTGCTTCGAGGCCGCGGATGTGCATGCGCGCGAGCTCGCCGGCCGCGGCCGTGTCGCCGCTGGCGGCGAGCAGCATGCAGCGCAGCTGCCCGATGCGCTCGGCCATGAGCCGTATGCCGCCGAACCGCTGATAGAGACTCTCGGCCCGTGCGAGCGCCGCCTCGGCACCGGCGCGGTCGCCGTGCCACAGGCGCGTCCAGCCGTCGATCGCATGGTGCGCGAGGTGCCAGGGCGCACCGGCCGCGCCGCGGATCGCATCGGCCAGGGTGACGAAGCGCTCGAAGCGCGCCGCCACGCCGGGAATGCCGACCAGCATGCAGTGCACGCCGCCCGCGGTCAGCGGGCAGACCCGCACCGGATCGCGCTCGACGTTGCGGATGAAGATTTCGAGCTGCTCGACGATGGCCGCGGTGTCGCCGTCCGGCGCTTCGCACCACGCGCGCTGCAGGCCCAGCGCGGCCCGGCCGCGCGCATCGAGCGGCAGTCGCGCGACCTCTTCGAGCATCGCGCGCGCCTCTTCCCGCTCGCCGGAGGAAGCGAGCGCGTCGACGAGCTGGAAGCCGGCGCTGATGCGTCGCGGCAGCTGCTCGGCCCGGTCCATGCCGCGCACCGCGGTGCGCAGGCCTCGCCGCGCGCGTTCCCAGTCCCAGCGCAGCCAGCCGCAGAAGCCGTCGAGATAGGCCGCTTCGGCGCTGCCGGCGCGCACGGCCCGGGGCAGCTGCTCGAGCCAGCGCTCCACCGTGGTCACGGCGCCCTGGGCGAGCAGCTCGTCGCCGCAGCGCGCGAGCAGGGTGAGCGCCTCGTCCCAGAGGCCGGCGCGCAGACAGTGCTGGATCGCGCGCGTCGGCTGGCGCTCGGCGCGGGCCGCGGCCGCATGCAGCGCCGGCCCGGCGCCGGGCTCGCGCCGCTCGAGCTCGGCGAGCAGGAATTCGCGGAACAGGTCGTGATAGCGCAGCACCGGCAGGTACTCGTCGACCGCGGTCACGAACAGGTTGCCGCGCAGCAGCGCGGACAGCAGTGCTGCGGCATCGTCCGCGCCCGACACGGCGCGGCAGGTCGCGGGTTCCAGCTCCTCGAGGATCGCGCAGCGCGTGACGAAGCGCTGCAGGTCCTGCGGCAGCTGCGCGAGGATCTCGCGCGCGAGATAGCCGAACAGGCGTGGGTCGGCGCTGCTGCCCCGCGGCTGTTCGGCCATCTCGGCGTCCTCTGCCGGTGCGGCGGCCGCGCCTCCGTCCGCGGCCGACTGCAGCAGCATCGACAGACCGACGGCCCAGCCGGCGGAGCGTGCCAGTGCCGCGCTCACCACGGTGGCATCGGGGCCCGGCGCGCCGCGTGGCGCCTTGGCGCCGGCCAGGGCGAGCGCCTCGTGCGCGTCGAAGCGCAGCATGTCGAGCGCGAACTCGCCGAGCTCGCCGTGGGCCTGCCAGCGCTCGAGCGGCAGCGGTGGGCGCGTGCGGCTGCCGAGCACCACGGCGACGTGTTCCGGCAGGCGCTCGAGCAGCGACTCCAGCAGCCGGTACACGCCGGAATCCGTGAGGCGGTGCAGGTCGTCGAGGATCAGCGCCAGCGGCGTCTGCTCGGCCGTACACAGCGCGTTGACCAGCGCCGCGACCGCCGCGCGGCTGCGCGACGGATCCGAGTCGACGCCCGCGGCCAGACCGCGCGGGTCGACTTCCCAGGCGAGCTCGAGCTTTGCCACGGCCGTCACCAGCGCGGCATAGAAGCGGTTCGGGTCGTCATCGTCCGCATCGAGCGCGATCCACAGCACCGTGTGGGAGTCGCGCAGCGCCGCGGCGAGCTGCAGCAGCGCCGTGGTCTTGCCCGAGCCGCCGGGCGCGACCACGAGCGTCAGCGGATTCGCCGTGACCGAGTCGCGCAGCGCCTGCAGCACGCGGGCGCGCGTCACGGTGTCGCCGCGTTCGCGCGGGACGCGGAACTTGGTCAGCGGCGCGAGGCCGGCGCGTTCGAGATCGTGGATTGCCGCCACCGCGCGATTGTAGCCAAAGCTGCCGCACGGACCGTCGTTCGCTGCGCGTGCCGCCGCACGTACGGGCCCGCACGGAAATCCTGGGCTCCGTCTGCGACCGCCCGTCGATCGTCGCCGCGGGCTGCCGCGTTCACTTCCAGCGGCGCTTGTCGGCGAGATAGCGCGCCGAGTCGAAGCCGTCGCTCGGCTGGTAGGCCGAGAACAGGTTCGGCGGATAGGGTTCGACGTACTGCGCATAGAGGTCGCGGTACAGCGCTGCGTGCACGTTCGGGATGCGGCGCTTGTCGCGGAACGCGCGGATCGGGATGCGCGCCAGCACCGGGCCTTCGTTCACGCTGTTGGCCTGGCCGAGCTGCTCGCCGTTGGGGCCGTAGATTGCGCTGCCGCCGGAGCGCACGTCCTCGAACGAGCCCGGGTTGTCGCGCGAGATCGACTGGTTGACGATCGCGGTGTACATGTTGTTGTAGCGCGCGTTGGCGCGGATGTCGTACTCGTCGAAGCCGCCGGTCGCGGTGCGCAGCATGATCTCGCCGCCCTTGAGCGCGAACGCGCGGATGATCTCCGGCTCGAGCTGGGTCGAGGTCGTGCAGAGGTTGCCGACCGGCGTGCGCGTCACCGGCACGACCTCGTCGCGGCCGTACTTCTCGACGTATTCGTCGAGCACGTCGTAGATCGTCGTCGTGAACACCTCGAAGCGGCCGAAAAGGCCCTTGATGTTGCGCGCCTTCCAGTGGCGGCCGACGATCGCGCCGCTCGGGTCGATGATCGTGGTGATCGACAGGATGTGGTTCGGCCAGTCCGGGTCCCTGGCATAGGAGCCGAACACCACGTAGCAGCCGTAGCGCTTGGCCCGCGCGCCGATCGCCTCGGTCTCGGGGCCGGGGATCTCGATCGCCACCTGCAGCAGCTCGGCGCGCTTCCAGCCGGCGTTGAAGCCGGTGAGCGGAAACTCGTGGAAGAAGACGATGTCCTTCGGCCCGAGCCAGCCGTTGGCCGCGTCGATCAGGCCGAGCATGTGATCGAGGTTGGCCTTGAGGGAGGCGTCGCGGTTCGAGACGTCGACCGCGCGCACGCGCGACTGCACGACGCAGAGGGAGATCTCGTCCTTGGCGAGCGGGACGCAGGCATAGGTGCCGTCGGGTCGGACGAGTGGTTCGCTGGACATGGTGACCCCGTGTGGTTGCCGGAAGCGGTACGGGACAGCGCCGCTGCCGTCCCCGGGGCGATGATGCCGCGCCGCGCCGTGCGGGCAGAGGGCGGCTGCCGGCGCCGCCGCGTGGAGGACGCCGCGCCGTGCGAGCCGGAGCGCGGCGGAATCATCGGCTTCGGTGGGGTGGCGGACGCTAGGGCATCGTGCTTCGTAGTACCATGACGACGTTCGAGCGCCGACTCGGGAGACGATGCCATGGCTGGATCCTGGTTGTCGCGGCTGCTGGGGCGCAACGCCGATCCGCCCGGTCGCGCACGGCGCACGCCACCGGCCGTGACACCGGCAGCCGATCCGGCCCGCCCGTCGACGACGTCGCGCACCAATCCCTACCAGGCCGTCAGCGTACTCGCGTGTCCACGGGCCTGCGCCGCCGCCGGCGAGGTGCAGGGGCAGCGCTTTCTCGCGCGCCAGGCGCCGCGCCTGCCGCTGCTCGGCTGCGACCGGCCCGCCTCCTGTCGCTGCCGTTTCGAGAAATTCACCGATCGCCGTACCGTGCAGCAGCGCTCGCCGTACAACAGCCTGCATGGGCTGGGCTATGGTGGTGTCGAGAAGCGTCGCAACCGCGGTCGCCGCGGCAGCGACCGCTGAGGCGGCCGCTCCCATTGCGGCTCTTGCGGATCGGGCGCCAGCGTGAACGAGCGTCAGGGAGCGAGGTCGGCGTCGGTGAGCAGCCGGCGCTTGCGGAACAGGGACATGAAGAACCGGCGCGCCGCCTTGCCGCGGGTCAGCCAGGCGACGCGCGCGCCGGCTTTCTGGTCGCGCAGGATGCCTTCGGCCAGGAACGGCGTCACCGTCTCGACACGGTCGGCGAGGATGTCGTAGACGCGGCGGGTGCGCTCCCGCTCCCGCGGGGCGTTGCTGCTCACGTCGCGCTTCAGCAGATCGGTGAGCACGATGCCCGGGCTCAGGTAGCAGACCTTCACCGGACCGTCGCGCGTCTCGGCGAGCAGGGCCTCATTGAAATAGGTGAGCCCGAGATAGAGACGATGGTGCGCGGCAACGTCATCGGCTCGATGAATGCCGCCCAGGTCGCGATCGCCGGCATGCAGCGCCAGGGCGGCGGCAAGCTCTACCTCACGCTCGGCGGCGGTGGCGCTTCCGGCCGCGTGGTTTCGGGCATGGCCGTCTATTCGACGACCAAGCGCGCGGTGAAGTATTTCGCCGACTCGCTCGTTCAGGAGCGACGCGAGGCCGGCGACGAGTCGATCCTGATCGGCACGATCAGCCCCGGGGTCAACATCACCGAAGGCATGCTGCGCGAGTTCGCCGCGCCTTCGCCCGAGGAACGGACGAAAGCGCGGCGACAGCTGAACTTCATCGGCGAGCACGTCGAGACCACGACACCGTGGATCGTCGAGCGTATCCTCGCCGACACCCGGCAGGGCAACGACATCACCTGGCTGACCACGGGTCGCCTGCTGGGCCGCGGCCTGTCGATGCTCTTCGGCAGCAAGCGCGACATCACTTCCCGCTACCGATTCGAGACCTGAACCATGAGCAGCTTCCAGCCCTGGACCCGCGGCGACGTATTCGTCGCCGTCACCGATCTCGACGACCCGCGGGACGACCACGCGGGGCGCGGCCGCATCGTCCAGTACGGTGCCGACTTCGCGAAAAAGGGCGAGATCGCGCTCGCCGAGACCGGGCACCTGGTCGGCGGCCTGAAGTTCGACCGCGGCGGCGTGCTGTGGGCGTTCGACAGCCAGGACTTCGTCGTGCTGAACGTGCATCGCGACGGCCGCGTGGTGCGCCGCGGCGAGTTCGGCCCGCGGCCGTTCTCGCACGTCAATTTCATGCGCGACGGCTCGCTGCTGTTCGGCGAGCACGTCGTCGGTGCGACCATCAAGCCCGAGATCGCGGCGCGCATGCACACCACGATCGCGTTCATGCCCGGCACTTCGCGCTTCGGCGACGGCCACGTCTGGCGCTACCGGTCCGACGGCACGCTCGTGAAGGAATACGCGACCGCCGTGCACGGCGGCATGGGCGGTTTCCTCGGCGTGACCATGTCGGCACTGTCGCCCGACGAGTCGACGCTGGTCTACTGCTCCGAGACCGGGCCGCGGCTGATGCGCTACGACCTGGTCGGCGACGCCCAGCTTCCGGACCTGCAGTCCTTCGCGCCGCCGTTCCCGCCCGGTCCGCCGCCGATGTTCTTCGGCATGGACTACGGCCCCGACGGCACGCTCTACGTGCTGCGCGGCGCGAGCATCCACGTCGTGGATGCGCAGGGGCAGACGACGCGGCAGATTCCCCTCGAGGGCTTCGGCTGGGCGCTGCTCGACGTCGCGGCCGATGGGCGCAGCGCGCTGGTTGCGAGCTTCTTCTCCGGCGAAGTGGCGCGCATCGATCTGGCGAGCGGCACGAAGCTCGGTAGCCTGCAGACCGGCGCCGTCAAGGCGATCGCCGGCCTGGTCGAGTACCAGGGCGAGGGCGCCAAGGGCTGAGCGCGGAGCGCCGCGCCGCGCGCCAGGGAGGGTGCGCCGGTAGTACAGTGCTCCCCCGGCGGCGAGGTTCGTCCGGAGGAGCATTGCATGGAACCGGCGAGACCGGTATCGCCGCAGACCAGACCGCTGCATGCCTGGGCGCGTCCGGCGATCGCCGCGCGGTTCGAAGCCGCCGTCGTCGCGCGCGACGGCGAGGCCGGCGCGCATTGCATCCACGAGCTGTGGATGCGCGGCGAGTTCGCGGTCGTGGTCGAGTCGTGGCTGCAGCGTCTCTGGGCCGACTGCGCTGCGACGGTTCCCGAGTGGCTGCCGATGCAATACATCGACTGGTTGCCGCGCGTCTATGACCTGGCGGCGCGGTTCCGCCCGGCCGCGCGCGGCCGCCACAACGTCTATCTCGTACTGCTCGATTTCGGCGACCGGCGCGGCGATCCACAGGGTGTCTACGTCGGCATGAGCCATTATGCTCCCGCGCAGCGCTTCGACCAGCATAAGGCGGGCATCCGCGCCTCCGGCAGTGTGCTCAAGCGCGGCCTCGAGGTGCTGACCGGCCCGGTGCTGCATCTGCAGCGCATCTCGCGCGCCGAAGCGTCGCGGATCGAGGCCGGCCTCGCGGCGGCGCTCGCGGCTGCGGGCCTGCAGGTGGAAGGTGGGCACTGAGCGCGCGCATGGCCGGCGCGACCATGGGATTTCGGGGAGGATGACATGATCTACACCATCGGCGAGCGCCGTGCCGACGTCGCAGCGGGCTGCTACGTCGCGCCGTCGGCGCAGCTCATCGGCAGCGTGCGGCTCGCGGCCGGTGCCAGCGTTTGGTTCAACGTCGTGATCCGCGGCGACACGGACTGGATCGAGATCGGCGAGGGCAGCAACATCCAGGACGGCACGGTCATCCACACCGACCCCGGTGTGCCCGTGCACATCGGTGCGAACGTGACGGTCGGTCACATGGCCTTCCTGCACGGCTGCAGCGTCGGTGACGGCAGCATGATCGCCAACGGCGCGATGGTGCTCGACGGCGCACGCATCGGCCGCCGCTGCCTGATCGCCGCGGGTGCGCTGGTGCCGCCTGGGAAGCAGATCCCGGACGGCTCGGTCGTCATGGGCGCGCCCGGCAGGATCGTGCGCGAGACGACCGAGCGCGACCTGCAGATGCTGGAGCGCGCCGCGGCCGCATACCGTTCGCGAATCGCAGATTACGCGACGCAGCTGCGGCCCGATCCGCGTTTCCCGAGCCCGGAGTGAATGCGCCGCCGGCGCGTCGCGGCCGCGTGCGGGATCGTCCCCGCGCACCCTCGCTCGCGCCGCTCCCGCGAGCGTCAGGGCAGCGGTCTGTGCGGCAGCGCTCGTGCGCCGCGAGGCTCAGCCGGCGTCGGGCGGGGGCGGTGCGGCCGGGTCCAGCGCGACCTCGATGCGGCCATCGACGATGCGCAGCGGGTGAGTGGGAAGCGGCCGCGTCGCCGGGCCCGCGAGCACGCGGCCGTCGCGCGCGTCGAACGCGGCGCCGTGCAGCGGGCAGACGAGCCGGGCGCCGCGCAGGCGCCCGTCGCTCATGCGCGCCTCGGCATGCGTGCAGACGTCGTCGAGCGCGAACACACCCTCGCGACTGCGGCAGAGCACGATGGCGCGACCCTCGATCGTGCAGGAGAGCATCCGCCCCTCGCGCAAGCTCGCGAGCTCGCCCACGACGTGGAAATGCAGTGCGTCGCTCACGTCGTGCCGCTTCAGAGCTCGAGCGTCGTCTCGAAGACCAGCACGGCCTGGCCGACGATCCAGACCGCACCGGATGCGCCGCCGTCGGCCGGCTCGAGCTCGACGTCGACCCGGCCGGGGCGGTGCAGCGACTGGCCCTGGGCGCCGCAGAAGCGCACGCGACCCGCGGCCACCGGCGGCAGCAGGCCGTAGCGCGCCAGGTAGGCGCCGAGCAGGCCGTGTGCATTGCCGCTGACCGGGTCCTCGGGAATGCCGAGAGCCGGGCAGAACATGCGTGACTCGGTCAGGCAGCCCTCGACCTGCGCGTTCAGTGTGAAGACGAAGTGGCCGGCTGCGCCGAGTTGCGCGGAGAGCGTGTTCAGCCGGTTGAAGTCCGGCTTCAGGTGCCACAGCTGCTCGGTGCCGCGCACGCCGATCATCAGCCGCGTGCTGCCGCTGCCGACGATCTGGATCGGGCAGCGCGGATCGAGATCGCCGCTCGACAGCGCCAGCGCGTCGAGCACGGCCAGCCGCTCGCGCTCGCTGATCTCGCGGCCGAGCGGTGGCGTGGGCTGGCGGATCGCGATACGCCGCTGCGGACCCTGGCCGCGGACGTCGATCTCGACCACGCCGCTCTTCTGCCGCTGACGCAGCCGCGTCGGCGTGCCGTCGCGCCGCGACAGCACGTAGTGCGCCGCGATGGTCGCATGGCCCACGAAGCTCGCCTCGGTGCGCGGCGTGAAGAAGCGCACGCGCAGGTCGTGGTCGGGCCCGTCGGCCTTCAGCACGAAGGCCGTGTCGGCGTTGTTCAGCTCGCGGGCGATCGCGAGCATCTCGTCGTCGGCGAGCACGTCGGCGCCGAGCACGACGCCGGCGGGGTTGCCGGTGAAGCGGCGGTCGGTGAAGGCATCGACCTGGAAGACATGGACGCTGCGGGTCATCGAGCGAACCTCGGTTGGCGCGTCGGGGCCGCGATTGTATTTAACCCGCTCCCGGTGCGCATCCCCGTCGCCGGCGGCACTTGCAAATCGGCCCCGCCGGCCTAACATGTCCGTCACCTTGGGGTGGCCCCGTGGGGCCTGAGATGCCGGTGTACCGGCGAACCCGTCGAACCTGATCCGGTTAGTACCGGCGTAGGGAGCAGGTCCATGTCCAGCTTTCACCATTGCCGCGGCAACGTGCTTGCGGCCGTTTCCGCGATCCCCGTCGTCACAGGCTCCGTGCGAGCCTTCGCCGCGGCTCGTGCAGCGCGCGGCCTGGCGTGCGTTGCACTCCTGGCCATCGCCGTGCCGGCCGGCGCCGGCGCAGCCACGGCTCCCGGCAGTGGCATGGGCGCCGGCGTGGACGAGCCGCTGCAGGAGGTCATCGTCACCGCGAGCCTGCGGCGTGACCGGCTGGCCGAGCTGCCGGCGAGCGTCACCGTGCTCGACGCGGCGACGGTGCGCGGCGCCGGCGTGCAGCATCTGCAGGACCTGCTGCCGCTGGTGCCGAACCTCAACTGGGCCTCGGGCAGCTCACGCCCGCGCTATTTCCAGCTGCGCGGTATCGGCGAGACCGACCAGTGGCAGGGCGCGCCGAACCCTTCGGTCGGTTTCCTGATCGACGGCATGGATTTCTCCGGCATCGGCATGCCGGCGACACTGTTCGACGTCGAGCAGGTCGAGGTCCTGCGCGGCCCGCAGGGCACGACCTATGGCGCGAACGCCCTCGCGGGCCTGATCAACGTCGGCACGCGGCGCGCGAGCCGCAAGGATCAGGCGCGGCTGGAGCTCACCGGTGGCGACTACGGCAGCCGTGGCGCCGGTGCGGTGTTCGGCGGCGCGCTCGGCGAGCACTCGGCAGGAAGACTGGTCGCGCAGCGCTACCGCAGCGACGGCTTCCGCGAGAACCTCTTCCTCGGCCGCGACGACACCGGCCGTTTCGACGAGACCACGCTGCGCGCGCGGCTCGCGCTTGCACCGTGGGACGGGCTCGACGTCGACGTCTCGGCGCTCTGGGTCGACCTCGACAATGGCTACGACGCATTCGCGCTCGACAACTCGCGGCGCACGTACTCGGACCAGCCCGGGCGCGACGCGCAGCGCTCGCGCGGCCTGTCGGCGGCGCTCGACTGGCGCGCGACCGAGAACGTGACGCTGCGCAGCGTCAGCGCCGTCACCGAATCCGACATCGTCTATTCGTTCGATGGCGACTGGGGCTTCGATCCCGGCTACGACTTTACCCAGCGTTTCCTGCGCCGGCACCGCACGGTCAGCCAGGATCTGCGCCTGATGTCGGACGCCGCGGCGCGCGCGGCGGGCGGCTTCGCCTGGCTCGGCGGTCTCTATGTGCTCGACGTGCGCGAGACCAACGACCAGCTCGACCTCTATGACGGCGACGTGTTCCGTGCGCTGCAGAGCCGCTACGACGCGACCAACGTCGCGGCCTACGGGCAGCTCGAGTGGCGGCCGCGCGCGCGCTGGCGCCTGACCGCGGGCCTGCGCGCCGAGCAGCGTGATGCACGCTACCGCGACAGCGACGGCAGTGACTTCGTACCCCGCGACCGCATGCTCGGCGGGCACCTCGCGGCCGAGTACGCGCTGTCCGGCGGCAGCACCGCCTATGTCACGCTGTCGCGCGGCTACAAGGCCGGCGGCTTCAACATCGGGCCGCTGATCCCCGACGATCGCCGGCTGTTCGACCCGGAGTTCCTGCGCAGTGTCGAGCTCGGCTGGCGGCTGCGCGGCGCCGAGGGTCGTGCCGCGCTCGATGCCGCGCTGTTCTTCATGCGGCGCAGCGACCTGCAGGTCGGCACCTCGGCACAGCTCGATCCCGGCGATCCGCTGTCGTTCGTCTTCGTGACCGACAATGCCGCCGAGGGCGAGAACTGGGGTGCGGAGCTCACGGCCTCCTGGCGCGCCACCGAGGCGCTGCGCGTCGGTGCGACGCTCGGCCTGCTGCGCAGCCGCTACCTCGGCTACCGCATCGGTGCGCGCGATCTCGACGGCCGCGACCAGGCCCATGCCCCGCGCACGCAGTACACGCTGAGCCTGGAGTACCGCGACCCGCGCGGCCCGTATGCGCGCGCCGACCTGCAGGGCGTCGACGCGTTCTACTTCTCCGAGAGCCACGACCAGCGCTCGCGGCCCTATCGGCTGCTCAATCTGCGCGCCGGCTGGGCGGGCGAGCGCTGGGACGCGAGCCTCTGGGTGCGCAACGCGCTCGATGCCGACTGGGCGCAGCGCGGCTTCTTTTTCGGCAACGAGCCGCCGGATTTTCCCGACCGCCTCTACGTGCAGCCCGGCGATCCGCGCCAGGCCGGCGTGACCGTCACCTTCGATCTGCGCTGAGGATCTCATGGACATCGCCGTGGACATCAGTCTCTATCCGCTGGAGCGCGACTTCGTGCCGCCGATCCAGGACTTCATCGATCGCCTCGGCGCCGATCCGCGCCTCAAGGTCGTGACCAACAGCCTCAGCACGCAACTGACCGGCCCCTACGACGCGGTCATGACGGCGCTGACACGCGAGCTGCGCCCGAGCTTCGAGCGCGAGGCGCGGGCCGTGTTCGTGCTCAAGGTGCTCGGCCCGCTGCCGGCGTACTGACGCCGGCGCAATGTTCGAACGCATCGTCGAGGGTCTGCGCGCGAGCTCCCCGGCCGAGCTCCTCGCCGTGCTCGCCGGCTTGATCTACGGCGTGCTGGCGGTGCGCCAGGACCGGCGCTGCTGGCTGTTCGGCGGGCTCTCCTCGGCGATCCTCGCCGTGCTCGCCGCAAGGGCGCGCCTGCCGATGCAGGCGCTGCTGCAGCTCGTCTACGTCGCGATGTCGGTCTACGGCTTCCGCCACTGGGGGCGCGGGGTGCGCGTCGCCGCGGCGGTGACGCCGATGCCGATCGGCATCTGGCCGCTGCGCGTGCATCTGGCCATCGGTCTCGGCGTCGCGGCCGGCACCTGGCTGCTGGTGCCGGCGGTCGCGGCCTGGAGCGCGGCGGCCTGGCCCCGGCTCGACACCGCGACCATGCTCGCGAGCCTGTTCGCGACCTGGATGGTCGCGCGGCTGCGGCTCGAGAACTGGCTCTACTGGATCGCGATCGACGCCGTGTCGCTGTATCTCTATGCGGCGCAGGGTCTGGCCTTCGTCGCGTTCCTTTATCTGGTCTATCTGCTGATCGCGGTATTCGGCTGGTTCGAGTGGCGCGCGCGCTGGCGGCGGCAGCGGGCGGCCGGAGCATGACGCCGGGCAGCGCGATCCCGCCGCAGGCGCTGGCGGCCGTGCCGGGGCTGCAGGACGGCGAGCCGCCGCTGCGGGTCGAGGCGTTGCCCGGCGGCGTGGTCAACCGCACGTTCCGCATCGCGACGCGCGTCGGCGACTACGTGCTGCGGCTGCATCCCGACGCGGCCCGCTCGGCCGGGCTCGGCATCGATCGTGCGGCCGAGGTCGAGGCGCAGCGCCTCGCGGCCGCGGCCGGCCTCGCGCCGCGCGTGGTCGCCGTCGCAGCCGATCACGCCTTCCTGGTGAGCGAGTACGTCGCGGGCCAGCGGGCCGATGCGGCGCGGCTGGCCGCGCCGTCCGGCATGGCACGCTTCGGCGCGACGCTGGCGCGGCTGCGCGGGCTGGTGCCCGTCGGAGCGTCGCGGGCACTGTCGGCGCAACCTTCGCTGATCGAGCGCACGCGCCGCCTGGTGGCGGCTGCGCGCGCTGGCGCCGATCCGCGCACGGCCGGCGCGCTCGACCGCGCGTTGCAGGCCGCCGAGGCCGGCTGGCAGGCCGCGGACGGCGGGCGGCGACCCTGCTGCCTCGTCCACAGCGATCCGAATCCGGACAACGTGCTCTGGGTGCCGGGCGAGGGGCCGCTGCCGCTGCTCGACTGGGAGTACGCCCATCTCGGCGATCCTCTGCAGGATCCGGCGGTCTGGCTGCAGGCCTCGCCGGCGCTGCGCGGCGCGGAGGCACGGCTGCTGCGCGCCTGCGGGCTCGAGGGCGAGGCGGACATCGGCATGCTCGCGGGCATGGCGGCGGTCTACGACGCGCTCGGCCGTGCATGGAGCGGTCTTGCGGAAACTGCGGCTGGTATCCCCCCGGGCGGGCGGGCAAACTAGCCGCCTTCCGCTGCGCCCGCTCCGGGCAGGACGGCGGTTCATCGGTCCGATCGCATCAGGGAGCCAGCATGCCCGTGTTGAAGGTGGTCGATAGAGACGGCAGGGAGCACGACGTCGAGGCCAAGTCCGGTCTGAAACTCATGGAGACGCTGCGCGAGCTCGATTACGGCATCGCCGCGATCTGCGGCGGCATGTGCTCCTGCGCCACTTGCCATATCTACGTCGATGCCGACTGGGCCGCGAAGCTGCCGCCGGCGATGTCCGACGAGCGCGAGCTGCTGTCGGAGCTCTCCCACCACGGGGACACCTCGCGGTTGTCCTGCCAGGTCGAGATGACCGAGACACTCGCGGGCATGCGCGTCACGATCGCACCCGACGAATAACGCGTCCGCCGGGCCGGCGCCTGCCGGTGCCTCCCGTCGGCGCCGCCGGGCGCTCGAGCCCGGCCACCGGTCTTCCGCACAGGAGATAGACGGCATGACCCAGGGATCGACCGTCCTCGTCGAAGCACGCGGCGCGGTGCGCTTGCTCACGCTCAATCGCCCCGACAACGCCAACGTCCTCGACATGCAGATGGGCCGCGACCTGCTCGCGGCCGCCAGGGCCGTGGCCTCCGATGCCGCGGTGCGCGCAGTCGTGCTGACCGGAGCCGGCAAGCATTTCTGCTTTGGTGGCGACCTGCGCGGCATGATCGCCGGCGGTGTGCCGAGCGACCAGTACCTGCGTGAGCTGACCGCGGACCTGCACCGCGCGATCATGACGCTGGTGCGCATGGATGCCCCGCTGATCGCGGCCGTCAACGGCACCGCCGCGGGCGCTGGTGTCGGCCTGGTCGCGATGGCGGATCTGGCCGTCTGTGGCGAGGGCACGAAGTTCTCGCTGGCCTATACCGGAGTCGCGCTGACGCCCGACGGCAGCACCTCGTTCTTCCTGCCGCAGACCCTCGGCAACAAGCGCGCACTCGAGCTGATGCTGACCAACCGGCCGCTCGGTGCCGCCGAGGCGTTGCAGTGGGGCCTGGTGAACCAGATCGTGCCCGACGGCGAAGTGCTTGCCGTGGCGCTGGCGCTCGCCGAGCGGCTCGCCGCCGGGCCGCGCGCGGCGCAGGCCGCGGTCAAGCGGCTCGTGGCGCTCGCCGGTGGCGCGCTCGAGGCGCATCTGGCGGTCGAGAGCGAGACCATCGCGCGCCAGTCGATCACGCCCGAGGGTCAGGAAGGCATCAAGGCCTTCCTCGAGAAGCGCAGGCCGAAGTTCGACTGAAGCAGCGGCGCCACGGAGGGACCCGAAGGTGTCATGGCTCTACGTATTCCTGCTGTTCGGCGCGGCGCTGGCCATCGGCCGCATCTGGTTCCAGCTCAAGAAGCTGCGCGAGCGGCCCGTCGATGACTGGGACGCCAAGCTGATCGAGCGACTGCGTCGCGGCGGCGCCGATCCGTTCCGGCCGATCGACGTCGATTTCTTCCTGGCGCTGCCGTCCGAGGCAGCCGCTGCCGGCGTCGCGCAGCGCCTCACCGCCGAAGGGTTCCGCGTCGACGTGCGCCCGGTCAGCGAGAGCACCGATCATCCCTGGAGCGTGCACGCGATCAAGTCGATGCAGCTCAACGTCGACGGCATCCGCGCGATTTCGGCGCGGCTGCGCGAGATGGCGAGCGCGCAGGGTGGGCGCTACGACGGCTGGACGGCCAGCCAGACGGGTCAGGGCTGACGCGTCGGCCGTGACCGCGACCGCTGCCGGCGGGCGTCCACGCCGCAAGCTCGACCGCGAGGAGACGGAGCGCCGCCTGGTCGCCGCGTTCGACCGCGTCTGGACGCGCGATGGCATCCAGGGGCTCGGCGTCAATGCAGTGCTGAAGGAAGCCGGCGTCGGCAAGGCGCTGCTCTACCGTTATTTCGGCGACTTCGTCGGGCTCGCCCGCGCCTGGGCGGAGGGCGAGAGTTTTCTGCCGCGCCCGCCTTTGCTCGCCGGCGATGGCGGCGAAGTCGCGGGGCGCCGGCGCTCGCAGGTCGCCGCGGCAATTGCCTATGCACAGGCGCTGCGCGCCCGGCCGAAGACGCGCGAGCTGCTGATCGTCGAGCTGTTGCGCAGCTCACCGATGACCGACGCGCTCGACGACATGCGCGCGCGCTTCGGCCGCGAGATGCGCGGCTTCGTGTCCGCAGGCGGCGCGCCGGAAGGCGAGGACGTGTTCGCGTTCAGCTTCTTCGTCACCGCGGCGATGACCTACCTCGCGCTGCGCGCGGAGGCGGTGCCGGACTACTACGGCATGAGGCTCGACCGCGACGAGACCTGGCAGCGCATCGAACAGATGCTGGAGAA
>JADLDF010000420.1 GCA_020846815.1 Gammaproteobacteria bacterium
TCGACCACCAATCATTCGAAGCTGACAGACTCGAACAATTGCCAAAAAGTTCTTGTTCTTCTTCTATTTTTCTTCTTGTGTTCCGACTTCCCCCATCATCCCTGTGTCTTCTTCACGTCCTCCTGCGGCGCCGCCGGCAGCACGCGGCTGTCTGCGTGCGGCGACATCCTAATCCCCTCGCAGTTCTTCTTGCAACTCAATCACTTGAAGACGTTATTTTGCAACAGTCAAAGGCTTGCACGAGCGCTGGCAGCGATTCTTGAAATATGTTTCGAAGCAAGGGGTTACGAGGTGAAATTAAGGTAAATCGCGGATACTCGCTCAGCTCACGCCACCGAGCAGGGGCACGAAGGCGACCGGCCCGAGCGACTGGCGATCGATCTTCTGTTCGCGCTTCACGAGGCGCACGAGCTCCTGTCGCCCCTCCGGCCCGACCGGCATGACGAGCCGGCCGCCGACGGCGAGCTGCTCCAGCAGCGCGTCGGGAATGCGCAGCGGCGCCGCGGCCACGAGGATGCCGTCGTAGGGTGCGTTCGCGGCCCAGCCGCGATTCCCGTCGCCGTGGCGGAAGCGCACGTTCTTCACGCCGAGCTCCTTCAGCCTCTCCTTGGCGCGCTTCACCAGCGGCTCGATGCGCTCGATCGTGAAGATTCGCCCTACGAGGCCCGCCAGCACCGCGGTCTGGTAGCCGCAGCCCGTGCCGACTTCGAGCACGTTGCGCAGCTCTCCGCCCTCGAGCAGCGCCTCGGTCATGCGCGCGACGATGTACGGCTGCGAAATGGTCTGGCCGAAGCCGATCGGCAGCGCCGTGTCCTCGTAGGCGCGGCTCGCGATCGCCTCGTCGACGAAAATGTGCCGCGGCACGGTGCGGATGCGGTCGAGCACCTCGAGGTTGCGGATGCCCTGGTCGCGCAGGCGCTGCACCAGGCGATCGCGGGTCCGCGCCGAAGTCATGCCGATGCCGGCGAAGCGGGGATCGGTCATGGCTGGATACTCCCGAGCCAGCGGCCGAGGTCGTCGAGGGCCGAGTGCCGCGTGAGGTCGGTATGCAGCGGCGTCACCGACACGAACCCTTCCGCGACGGCGTGGAAGTCGGTGCCCGGGCCGCCGTCCTGCTGCGCGCCGGCGGGCCCGATCCAGTAGATCGGCCGGCCGCGCGGATCGTTCGAACGCACGATCGGCTCGGAGCGGTGGCGATGGCCGAGGCGCGTGGTCGCGAAGCCGCGCAGGTGCTCGAACGGCAGGTGCGGCACGTTGACGTTGAGGATCATGCGCCGCTCGAGCGGCGCCTCGATCAGCCGCCGCACCAGCAGCCGTGCGACCCGGGCCGCGGTGGAGAAATCCGGCTCGCCCTGCTGCGGCCGCAGCAGCGATACGGCCACGGTCGGCAGCCCGAGGAAGCGGCCTTCGATCGCGGCCGCGACGGTGCCCGAATACAGCACGTCGTCGCCGAGGTTTTCGCCGTCGTTGATCCCGGAAACCACCATGTCGAACTCGAAGTCGAAGAGCCCGGACAGCGCGACGTGCACGCAGTCGCTGGGCGTGCCGGTGACGTACCAGAGGCCGCCATCGACCTGCGAGACCTGCACCGGCAGGTCGAGCGTCAGCGAATGGCTGGCACCGCTCTTGTTGCGGTCGGGCGCGACGACGGTCAGGTCCGCGAGGCCGTTGAGCGCGGCACGCAGCGCCAGGATGCCGCGCGCGCGGTACCCGTCATCGTTGCTGATGAGAATCTTCAAGGAGAAAAGCTGTCTTTGAGGCCCCGGGGGCGCGCCAATATACTGAAAGCGTTGCGCAGGAGGTAGCGTGACAGGGAAGCCCGAAAGCGACGACCTGCAGGCGTTCCGCGAGGCCGTGCGCGACGTGCGCCCGCTCGCGGTCGCGCCGCGCATCGTGCAGCGCCGCAAGCTGCGCGCGCAGGCTGCGTTCCGCCGGCGCGACGAGCTCGCGGTGCTCGAGGAGAGCCTCACCCTGAGCGCGGCCGAGCTCGACGTCGAGGGCGCGGACGAACTGTCCTACCGTCGCCCGGGCGTGCAGGACAGCGTGATGCGCAAGCTGCGCCGCGGCCAGTACCGGGTCGAGGCGGAGATCGACCTGCACGGCCTGACACTCCCGCAGGCGAAGCAGGGCTTGCGGGAATTCCTGGCGCAGGCCCTCGCCCGCCAGCTGCGCTGCGTGCGCATCGTGCACGGCAAGGGACTGCGCTCGGGGTCACGCGGCCCGGTACTGAAGAACGCCGTCAACGTGGTGCTGCGACGCACCGACGCCGTGGTCGCCTTCTGCTCGGCGCGCCAGGTCGACGGCGGCAGCGGCGCGGTCTACGTGCTGCTCGCCGCGACGCGCTGAGAGACCCGCGACTCCCGCTGCGCCGCGCCGAGAGCGCTCCGTGCCGCCCGTGCTCAGCGTGCGAGCAGGGCCGCGAGGCGCTCGCGCGCCTCGTCGCTCAGCCACTGCGCTCCGAATACCGCCGAGACGTCCTCCGCCGGCTCGTCGAACAGCCGCAGCAGGTCGGCACGCACCAGACTGCGGGTGCGCGCATACGCCTGCGGCGGCAGCTGCAGCAGCTCGGCCGCGAGCTGCAGCGCGCGCGGCACAACCTGCTCGGGTGCCACGAGCTCGTCGACGAGGCCCGCGGCCAGCGCCTCTGCGGGCTCGAGCATCACGCCGCGCGGCAGCAGCCGCGCCGCTTTCGAGGAACCCACCAGGCGCTCGAAGGCGCGATAGATCGTCAGCCCCGGATAGAGACCCACCTGCACCTCGTTCAGGCCGATGCGGAACGCGCCTTGCGCCATGACGCGGTGGTCGCAGTAGAGCACCAGCACGGTGCCACCGGCCGGGCAATGCCCCGTGATCGCCGCGATGACCGGCAGCGGCGAGCGCGCCAGGCGTTCCTGCAGGCGGATGAACGCATCGATGAAGCGTCGCAGCGGCTCGGCCGCCGCCGCCGTGATCTCGCGGGCGTCGAGGCCGGCACTGAAGATGCCCGGCTGACCCGAGAGCACCAGCGCGCGCACTCCCTGCTGCGGTGCCGCGGCGAGCTCCGCGTCGAGGCGCTGCAGTAGCGCCATGTTCAGGGCATTGACCGGAGGGTTCGCGAAACGCAGCTCGCGCACCGGCCCGTGATCGTGGCGCTCAATCATCGTCGTCCTCCTGCGGCAAGCCGTCGGCATCGAGACATTCGCGCACGACCGCGGTCGCGAAGGCGCCCGAGCGCAGCGCAAAGGATACGCGGCACACCCTGCCCGGCTCGAGCCAGTCGCAGCGCAGCTCGCGCACCGCGAGGCGCAGCGGCCGGCGCGCCGCCTCGACGCGCGCGGCATCGATCGCGGCCAGGGCCTCGGGGAAGAGCGCCGCCACGCGCTCTTCGAGCGCGGCGGGCTCGCCGGTGACACCGCTTTCGCCCCGCCCCCAGAGCGGGCCGGTCGGATGCAGGTCGAGCGCCGCCAGGCGGGCCTCGAGGCTCGCATCGACCTCCGTCACCAAGAAAACGGCGTTGCGACCGTCGAGATTGGCGCGATCACCCGGCAGCAGCCGGTTCCAGCTGCCGTCCTGGACGCGCGCGGCGAGCAGCGCGTTGAACACCAGGCTGCGCGCCGCCGACAGCGCGAAGCGCGAGGGCGATCGGCCGGGCGGCGCCGTGCGCAAGGCCTCCAGGTTCGACAGCTCGCGGCCGAAGCGCTGCGGTCCGAACCAGTTCGGGACCCCGCCGGCCGCGGCCGCGGCCAGCCGCGCCTCGAGCGCTCCCGGCGCAGCCTCCACGTCGCGCAGCACCAGCGTGAAGTGATTGCCGGCGAGCGCGCCGCGCGGCAGCTTGCGCGCGTGCGCATGTGCCTCGAGCACCTCGAACCCCTCGCCGCGGACGCCCTGCCATTGCGATGGCGGCCGGCGGCGCCCGGGCACCGTGAACCACTGAGTCGCGACCGCTCGCCGGTCCTTGAGACCGGCATAGCCGACCTCCTGCGGCCGCGCGCCGGCGAGCGCCGCGAGCTCGCGGGCGACCCAACCCGTGTTGGCCTCGCGCTTGCGGACCCGCAGCAGCACATGCTCGCCGGCGCCGGCGGGCGCGAAGCCGAGGCGTTCCTCGACGACGAAATCCTCAGCGCTGCGCCGCAGCACCGCGCGCGGGCGCAGGCCGGCCACGGCTCGCGGCGGCAGCAGCACGAGCTCCCGCCAGGCGTCCGGTATCACGTGCGCTCGATCAGCACGGTGGCCTGGGCCGCGAGACCCTCGCCGCGCCCGATGAAGCCGAGCCCCTCGGTCGTCGTCGCCTTGAGATTCACGGCGCCGGCGTCGATGCCCAGCAGCCGCGCCACCGAGGCCTGGATCGCGGCACGCTGCGCACCGATTCGCGGCGCCTCGGCGAGCAGCGTCAGATCGGCGTTCACGCAGCGCCAGCCACGCTCTGCGAGCTGGCCGACGACCGCCGCGACGAAGCCGGCGCTCGCGACGCCGCGCCAGCGCGGGTCGCTGTCGGGAAAGTGCTGGCCGATGTCGCCGAGCCCGGCCGCGCCCAGCAGCGCGTCGCA
>JADLDF010000421.1 GCA_020846815.1 Gammaproteobacteria bacterium
CGTGACCTGCCTGCTTGACGCGGCACGGCGGCTGGCGGGAAATGCCCTGTATCGTGCCGGTACCGCCTCCGGCCTCGCCCAATCGAGGAGTTCGCGAATGAAATCCAACCCCGTACGCCGGGCCCTGACCTCGCTGACCGCCGCGCTCGTGCTGGTGCCGGCCTCGCTGCCCTACGCCCAGGCCGAAATCGTCGATACACCAGCCGTGCTGGCCGCCGCCTCGCGCGAGGCGCAGGTCGACAGGCTGCAGGCGACCCTGCAGCGCGCCGACGTCGCCGCGCAGCTCGAGCGGCTGGGTGTCGACACCACAATGGTGGAGTGGCGCGTGCAGGCGATGACCGACGCGGAACTGCAGGCGTTCGTGGAGCGCATCGACCAGGCGCCTGCCGGCGGCGACGGCTTCGCGCTGGTCGGCGTCGTATTCATCGTGCTGATCATCCTCGAGGTGGTCGGCGTGATCGACATCTTCAAGAAGGTCTGAAGCCTCACGGCCGGATGAGCCCTTCCCGCTGCCGCGCCGCGATCCGCACGGTCGCGGCGCTGCTCGCGCTCTGCGGTCTGGTCGGCTGCGGCACGCTGTCCGGTGCCGCGCTCGCCGGCGATCCCCACCCCGCAGACCAGGTTCGGGAGGCAGCCGGGCCGCTCGACGCCACGCCCTTCCATCCGCAGCATCGATTCCAGTGCGGGCCCGCCGCACTCGCGACGCTGCTCGGCGCCTCCGGTATCCCGGCCGACCCGGACGCCCTCGCTGCGCAGGTCTACGTGCCAGGCCGGCGCGGCAGCTTCCAGGTGGAGATGGTCGCTGCGACGCGCACCGCCGGCCGCATCCCCTGGCTCGTGGACGGCACGCTCGACGCGCTCGCCGCCGAGGTGGCGGCCGGCCGGCCCGTGCTCGTGCTGCAGAACCTCGGCCTGCCGTCGCTGCCGCGCTGGCATTACGCCGTGGTCATCGGCCTGGACGCCTCGACGGTGACGCTGCGGTCCGGTCGCAGGGCGCGCCTGCGGCTGTCGTCGCGGGCTTTCCTGCGCTCCTGGAACTGGGCCGGGCGCTGGGCCCTGGTCGCGCTGCGCCCCGGCGAGTGGCCGGCGCGGCCGGAACCGCGTCGCTGGCTGGAGTCGATGTCCGACCTGGAACTCGTCGGCCAGCGGACGATCGCTGCACAAGGCCTGGAGGGCGCCGTCGAACGCTGGCCGCAGGAGCCTCTCGCCTGGTTCGCTCTCGGCAACTCCCGCTACCGCGAGGGCCGGCGCGACGAGGCGCTCGCCGCCTGGCGCCGCGCGACGCAGCTGGCGCCGGATTTCGCGGCAGCCTGGAACAACCTCGCGCACCTGCTCGGCGAATCCGGCTGCATCGCCGAGGCGCGCGCCGCACTGGCGCGCGGCCGGGCCGTCGCGCAGCCCGCCGAGCGCCACGTGCTCGAAGCCACGGAACGCGAGCTCGAACGCCGCTCTCAGCCGGCGAGCAGCACGGCTTCCGCATGCTCGAGTGCCTCGGGCAGCCCGTAGAGCACGACGACGTCGCCTTCTCGCAGCCGCATGTCGGACGCCGGCTCGCGGCCCAGGATGCCCTGGCGACGCACGCCCGTGAAAGTCACCTCGGCACCCCGTGACCGCACCTCGCCGATCGAGTGGCCCACGGCCCAGGCACCCGGCGGCATGACCACCGACTTCAGCTCCTCCCGGTATACGTGGCTGTCGTCGATCGGCAGCGCATCGTCGCGCCGGAAGATGTTCCGCAGCGTCGCATAGCGGTTGTTGCGGATCGTGCCGATCGTGCGCACCACGCGCGATACGGGCACGTTGAGGAGCATCAGGGTGTGCGAGACCAGCATGAGGCTCGCCTCGAGGGTTTCGGGGACCACCTCGGTCGCGCCCGCGTCGGTGAGCTCCTTGAGGCGCGTGTCGTCCTGCGTGCGCACCAGGATCGGCACGTCCGTGCGCAGCAGGCGCACCGAGCGCAGGATGCCCAGCGAGATCGCGGGGCTCGCGAACGTGATCACGACGGCGCTGGCGTTCTCCAGCCCGACCTGCCGCAGCAGCTCCGCATCCGAGGCGTCGCCGTACATCACCGGATCACCGGCCTGCCGGGCATTGCGCACACGCGCCGGGTCGAGGTCCAGCGCGATGTACTCGAAGCCCTGCGATTCCAGCACCCGGGCGACATTCTGCCCGACGCGGCCGAAGCCGCAGAGGATCACGTGCTCGCGGCGGGCCACGTCCGCCGCCGGGTCGTCGAGAGAAGCCGGCGCGGCCGCGGGCGCGGGCGCAGGCGGATCGCGCTCGCGCAGCACGAAGCGGGCGAGCCGGCGGTTGTTGCGCAGCAGCAGCGGGCTCGTGACCATCGACAGCACGATCGCGACCAGCAGCGGCTGCATCACGGCCTGGATGCCTGGCTCGACTTTCTGCAGCAGCAAGGTGAGCAGCGCGATGCCGAACTCGCCGCCGATCGACAGCACGATCGCCGCACGGATCGATTTGAACCACGGCACGCCGTGGCCGCGCGCGACGCACGACATGATCGTCGCCTTGACGAGTGTCAGCGCGAGCCACAGCGCGGCGACCAGCGCGAATTCGCGCCGCAGTGCCCCGAGGTCGAGCAGCATGCCGATCGTGATGAACAGCAGGCCCAGCAGGATGTCGCGGAACGGCTTGATGACCGCTTCGACCTGGTGTCGGTATTCGGTTTCGGCGAGCATCACGCCGGCGAGGAAGCCGCCGGCGGCCATCGACACCCCGGCCATGTGCGAGGTCCACGCCGAGCCGAGCGCGACGAACAGCACCGCCAGCGTGAAGAGCTCGC
>JADLDF010000422.1 GCA_020846815.1 Gammaproteobacteria bacterium
AGCAGATCAACGACCAGCTCGATGCGCTGAAGTCCTCGGTGTCGATCAGCGGCAGCGGCCAGCTCGTGAACGTCCGCGTCGTCTCGACGCGCGAGCGGCTGCTGCCGGCGCTCGAGATCGTCACCGAGCTGCTGCGCGCGCCGGTCTTCCCCGCAGCCGAGTTCACGCGGCTGCGCGACGAAGTCCTCGCCGGCATCGATCAGCAGCGCAGCGACCCGCGGGCGATCGCACAGCAGGAGTACCAGCGCCTGCTCGCGCCCTGGCCGCGCGGCCACTTCCGCTACGTCGAAACCTTCGACGAGGAAGTCGCGGCGGTGAAGGCCGTGAGCGTCGAGGAGCTGCGCCGCTTCCACGCCGAGCTCTATGGCGCCGCCGCGGCGACGGCCGCCGTCGTCGGCGACTTCGACGAGACCACGACGCGCGCCGCGCTCGGCGCGATGCTCGCCGGCTGGGCGGCGCCGCAGCCGTTCCAGCGCGCACCCGACCGGCACTTCGACGTGCCGGCGACGACGCGCCGCATCGAGACGCCCGACAAGGCCAATGCGACGCTGCTCGCCGGAGTCAACCTGCCGCTGCGCGACGATCACCCGGACTATCCGGCGCTGGTCATGGCCAACTACATGCTCGGCGGCGGCTTCCTCAACTCGCGCCTCGCGACGCGCATCCGCCAGCAGGAAGGCATCAGCTACGGCGTGCAGTCCGTCCTGCAGGCCGACCCGCTCGACGAGGTGGGCGGGTTCCTGATCTTCGCGATCTACAACCCGCAGAATTCCGCGCGGCTGCTGGCCGCCTGGCGCGAGGAGCTCGACAAGATGCTCGGCCAGGGCTTCACCGACGACGAGCTGCGCGATGCACGCGACGGCTGGCTGCTCGGCCGCGGCGTCAGCCGCTCACAGGACCGTGAGCTCGTCGGCAAGCTCTCGACCTACCTCTATCTCGGCCGCAGGCTCGAATGGGATGCGCGCTTCGAGAAGCAGGTCGCGGCGCTGACCGTGGCCGAAGTCAATGCGGCAGTGAAACGCTGGATCCGGCCTGCAGAGATGACCGTGGTCGAGGCCGGCAGCTTCGCCGCACCGGCCCGCTGAGGGTGCGGTACGTTGCGCACCTTCGGAGCGCCGGCGCAACGACGGTTTTCCCTTAGGGCGTCGGCCGCGAATCGGGAGCAAACTGCTTTCTGGACCGGCGCACTGCGCCAGGTCACGGAACAGGCCCCCCTCCGCACCGGGTGGTGCGGGTCCGGCGACTACTCTGCCGCCGCACCCCGCCACTCGGTTGCGGTTTATCTTTCTCCGGGCCGGCCATCCATCGTCGTATCGCAGCGGAAAGCGGCAGGCGCGCATCGCCCGCCCTGCAACGGGCCGCAGGCGCCCAGCGGCTTCTCCGGCAGCCCGGCGAAGTGCATTCCTGTCACTGGTGCGCGTCGACGATCGCCAGATAATCGGCGGCCAGCGCTTCGGGCTCTTGGGGATAGGGACTGACCGCGACGATGCGCCCCCTGGGGTCGACCACGAGCACGCTCGAACCGTGGTCCACCGAGTAGCTGCCGTCCGGGCGTGAGACGCGCACATAGCCGACCCCGAAGGCGCGCGCAGCGGCTGCGACGCCTTCCGCCGTTCCCGTCGCTGCCTGGAAAGCCGGGTCGAAGGCTCGCACATAGCTGCCGAGCATCTCTGGCCGGTCGCGCTCCGGGTCGACGCTGATCAGCAATACCGCCGGGCGCTCACCGACCGGCCGGTCCGCGAGCCTGCGAGCCACGCCCGCGAGCGTCGCCAGTGTGGTCGGGCAGACGTCCGGGCAGGACGTGAATCCGAAGAACACCAGCGTCCATCGGCCCGTGAACGACGTACCGTCGAACGGCCGGCCATCCTGGTCGAGCAGGTCGAGCCGGGGCAGTGGCCGGCCACCGGGCAGCCAGGTGGCCTGCTGCAGCTTCGGCGGAGTCGAGGGTTCGAGCAGCGCGCGTGCGGCGAACAGCCCGATGACGAAGGCAACGATCGACAGCAGCAGGAAGCGCAGCGCACGCCGGCTCATGGATCAGAAGGCGACGAGACGGCCGTCGATGGCGCCGTCGATGATGGCGCCGAGCAGCAGCAGCCCCAGTTGCCCGAGCGAGGCGATGAAGTTGCGGATCGCGTTGCGCGATGTCGGCTCGCGCAGCAGCCGGAAGCTGCGTTGCAGGAACCAGGCGCCGCCCAGTGCGGCGCAGACGAGGTAGATGGGGCCCGCGCCCCAGAGCGCCGGCAGCAGCGAGAGCAGCACCAGCAGCAGGGTATGGGCGAAGATGGCCCGCGCCGCGATCCGGTCGCCATGCACCACGGGCAGCATCGGGACTCCGGCACGGGCGTAGTCCTCGCGGTGGTACATCGCGAGGCTCCAGAAGTGGGGCGGGGTCCAGAGGAACAGCACCACGGCCAGGGTCCAGGCCGCCGGCCCGGGCTGCGGATCGACCGCCACGGCACCCGCGAGCACCGCGAAGCTGCCGGCGAGACCGCCGACGACGATGTTGAGCCAGGTGCGCCGCTTGAGCCAGAGCGTATAGACGACGCCGTAGGTGAACGCGCCGAGGAAGGTGTAGCCGGCAGCGAGCCAGTTGGCCGCCAGCGCTGCCGCAGCGACCGCCAGCGCGAGCAGCAGCAGGACCACCGTGCTCCACAGCGGTACGTTGCGCAGCGTGCCGGTCACGAACGGGCGGGCGCGGGTCCGCGACATCCGGGCGTCGATGTCGCGCTCGGCCAGATGATTCACCGCACCCGCGGCTGCTGCGGCCAGGAACACTGCCGCAGCGAGGATCGCGAGACGGCCCGGCGACAGCGGGCTGCCGGTGCTCATGGCCGCTCCGGCGACCGCTGCCAGCATGATCTCGAAGCCGATCCGCGGCTTGAAGATTTCGAGCACCGAACGCCACGGGACGATCGCCCATGTCGTGGTGGCGGTGTCAGCGGCGACAGATCGGTCCATCGATGATTCGTCTCCGCCGGATGCGGCCGCGCTGCCGCGGCGACCGGATCTCGGCCAGGTAGTTCCAGTTGAAGCTTACGCCGGCCTGCCGGAGCATCTGCTTGACTTCAGTCAAGTGCGATGCAGCATTGGCAGCGGCATCCACGTGGCCCGAGGCCGCGTCAGCGTGAGAATCCGGGGAACAGGCGATTATGGTGCGAGACAAGGAACTGGAGCAGCTCCGCAGGCACTATCTTTTCACGACCTTGTCGGACAGTGAGTTCGCGAGCATCGCGACGCATTCCACGATCCACCGCTGGTCCAGCGGCGGCCTGCTGTTCCAGCGCGGTGCGCCGGCCGGCCAGTTCTTCGTCGTACTCGAGGGCGAGGTGCGGCTGTTCCTGCAGTCCACCGAAGGTGCCGAAGCGGCGATCATGCGTGCGAGACCGGGCGATGCCTTCGCCGAGGCCGTGATGTTCATGGAGCTGCCGATCTATCCGGTCTCGGCGGAGACCGTCGGTGCCGGCGTGCTGGTCGCCGTGAGCAACGAAGCCTATCGCGAGTCGATGCGCAGCAACCCGGCCGCCTGCCTGCGGCTGCTCGGCGATCTCAGTTCGCGCCTGCACGGCCTAGTCAACGAGATCGAGTCGATGGCGCTGGAAACCGCACGCAGCCGGCTGCTGCGCTACCTGCTGTCGCTGGCCGGTCCCCAGGCCAGTGGCGCGATCACGGTGCGTCTGCGCGAGGCCAAGCAGGCACTGGCGGCGAACCTGTCGATCAAACCCGAGACGCTGTCGCGCACGCTGCGTGCACTGACGGTCGAGGGCCTGATCAAGGTGGAGGGCGCGCAGATACACATCGTCGACGGGGAGCGCCTGCGCAGGCGCGACTAACGCCGCGGGCGCTCTCGCACTACCAGGGCAGGCGCTCCCCGGTCCAGAGCCAGAATTTCCCCGAATTCTCCGGCGTCAGCCCGTCGATCACGCGGCGCAGGCCGGCGATGCTCGGCGGCGCCTCGAGCGGCGCTCGCGGTCCGCCGATGCGCGTCCTGATCCACCCCGGGCAGAACGCCGCCGTGACGATGCCGCGCGGTGCGAGATCGGGCGCGAGATTCTGCATGAGCATGTTAAGCGCCGCCTTGCTGGTGCGGTAGGCGTAGATGCCGCCCTTGGCATTGGGCGACGAGCCCTCGGTCGAGGAAATCGCGACGATCTTCTTCTGGGCGCTCGCCGCGACGTGATCGACGAAGGCCTCGGCCATTTTCATCGGCGCCATGAGATTGACCCGCAGCACCTCGGTCCAGACCTCGTAGTCCATGGAGCCGAAGTTCTGGCGCAGGTCCTGCTCGGCGCCGGGCTTCGGGCCGAACACGCCGGCGTTGTTCAGCAGCACGTCCATGGGGCGGCCGGCGAGCCGCGCAGCGAGCGCGTCGATGGTCGCGAAGTCGCCGACGTCGAGCGCCTCGATCTCGAGCCCGGGATGCTGTGAACGCAGCGCCTGCAGCTCCGCTGCGCCGGCCGGGTCGCGGCAGGTGGCGATGACCTGCCAGCCGGCGTCGCAGTACTGCCTGGTGAACTCCAGGCCGAGGCCGCGGTTGGCACCGGTGACCAGGACCGTGGGCATTGCCGTTCTCCTCGGGAGGCTCGGACGCGCAGGTCCGAACCTAACGCGGATCGGCGTCGGCGTCGACGGCGCGCGCACTCGCCGGGGCCGCTCGTCAGCCTGGTCACTCCTCGGCGATCTCGAGACCATGATCCGGCGGGCGTTGGAGCCCTGAGAGCGGCGGGGCGGGCGGGGCAGACCCGGGCGCGCCCTCGGCCTTGACTCGAGCCAGTTTTAGATATATCTTTTATTTAGAAGTAACGGTATTGGAGATATGCTCAAATGAAATACGAATGGAACCAAGAGTTTCTTGCTCCCGAAGGCGGGTCTGGCTGGCGCGGCCGCGGAGAGCGGCGGGCCCGTGGACTTCGCTACGAAATGACCGCGGAGCGTGCCGGGCTGCATGACGCGGCCGCCACGCGTCACGGCCACGGCGGCGGTCATCGCTTCGGCCGCGGCGGTGGCCGTGGTTCGCAGAGCGAGGGGCACGGTGGGGGTCGTGGACGCGGTCGAGGCGGCGGCGGCGACGGCGGTGGACATCGCGGTCGTGGAGCCCGATATTTCGGCCGCGGCGACCTGCGCCTCGTGCTGCTGTCGCTGATCGCCGAGAAGCCTCGGCACGGCTACGACCTGATCCGCGCGATCGCCGAGTCGACCGGGGGTGTTTATCGGCCCAGCCCCGGCGTGATCTACCCGACCCTGGCCCTGCTCGAAGACCTCGGGCATCTGCGCACCAGCGTCGATGCCGACCAGCGCCGGCAGCACGAGATCACCGCCGAAGGTCGCGCCTTCCTCGATGCGCATCGCGTCTCGCTGGCGGGCATGCAGTCGCGGATCCCCGGCCGCCTTGCGCCCGAGGTCGAAGCGCAGGTGCGCGAGGTGCGCATGGCCATGGAGCAGCTCAAGCAGGCGCTGCGCGCGAGGCTCGCCGGCGGACCGGTCGAGGCGGCGCGGCTGGCGCGGATCGTGGCCACGATCGAGCAGGCGGCGCGCGACGTCGCCGGGAGCGAGGCATCGTGAGCGACGCCGAAGTCATGGCCGAGGCGCGCGTGCCGACCGAGGCGCCGCAGCGCGTGCTGACACGGCTCTGCCGCCACTTCGCGCACAAGGCGCCCGTCGATCTCGCCGACGATCACGGCCGCATCGAATTCCGCTCCGGCGGATACGCCGAGCTGCAGGTCGCCGCCTCGACACTCGACATCAGTCTGCACGCCGCCGATGCCGGCGCGCTGGCGACGCTGATCGACGTCGTCGAACGCCATCTGAAAATGGTCGAGTTCCGCGACGCGATGCCGGTGATCGGCTGGATGCGCGTACCGGCGGCGCCGGCGAGCTAGCGCTGTCGCTCCCCAGCGGCCGTTCGCCGACGCGGGCCACCTACTCGGCATTGTGGCCCATGGCCCCGGTTGATGGCTCGCGGCGGCCGGCCTCAGCTCGTAAAGATGGCCGCGAACTCGCGGTGCAGCGCGAGCAGCGGACCCTCGCTGGCTCCAGTCTCAGCCGCAGCCGCGGCGAGCTGCGAGGCGCGATAACCGCTGAACAGATCGCGGACACGCACCCGGCGTCCGTCGACCGTGAACCGGATGCGCCACTCCTTGACGGCGAGCACGAAGGCCTCGCCATCCGCGCGGATGCGACGATACGGATGGGGCGCGGGCCCCATCGACAGCGTCGCCTCGATGCGCCCGCGCAGCGCGAGCTCGCTGCGCGACTCGATCCAGGCGGCGCGCTGCAGCACCTCGGGCTCGAAGCTGACTTCGAACGGCGCCACGGGATCGGCCGGGGACGCGCCGCCTGCGCTCGCGGCAGGCTCCTCGAGCCAGCCGCTGCGCGCCGCAGGGTGCGCGTCCGTGTAGGGCACGTAGGGCTTGATGTCGAGCACCGGCGTGCCGTCGACGAGATCGACGTCGAGCAGGTGCAGCGTCAGTCCCTCGACGCGCTCAAGGCGCACCGCGGAGAGCCCGAGCGGATTGGGCCGGTGCGGCGAGCGCGTCGAGAACACGCCCTTGCGTCCGCTGCGGCTGCGCGGCGGCAGCACCTTCGGCCGCCACGACGGGTTCAGGTGGAACCAGAAGATCACCCAGAGGTATTCCCAGCCTTCGAGGTTCTCCAGCGCGTGCTCGAAGTGCCGGCCGGGCAGCAGCTCGATGCGACCCGGCATGCCGCGCGTGGCTCGCGGCTGGCGCGGTGCATCGACCTTGGTGGCGAGCGCGGTGCGCGCGAAGCCGATCGGCTCGAGCGTCAGGTGCGCGGTCGCCGGCGGCGGCGGGCTGGGCATCGCGGGGATTGTACTCGGCGCGGCGCGGTGCCAACGTGGCGGGCAGGAGGGGAGCATGGCGGAATCCGTCCGGTCCGTGCCGCGCGCCGAACGCCCACTCGACCTCGTCGTGTTCGGCGCGACCAGCTTCGTCGGTCGGCTGCTCTGCGAGGAGTTGCTGCGTCTGCACGGCGCGGGCGCGCGTGCCGGCGCGCTGCGCTGGGGTCTTGCGGGCCGTTCACGGGCGCGGCTCGAGGCACTGCGGGCGTCGCTCGGCGAGCGCGACGCTGCCGTGCCGGGCGCAGGTGCGCGGGGCTCCGCGGCACAGGACGACGCAGCACAGGGCGACGCAGCGTCGCTGCCGCTGCTCGTGGCCGATGCCGGTGATGGCGGCGCGCTCGCCGCGCTGTGCCGGCAGGCGCGCACTATCGTCTCGACCGTCGGCCCCTATGCGATGCACGGCGAGCCGCTGGTCGCGGCCTGCGCGGCTTCGGGCACCGACTACGCCGACCTGACCGGCGAGGTGCAGTGGATCCGTCGCATGATCGAGCGTCACGAGCCGGCGGCGCGCGCTTCGGGTGCGCGGCTGGTGCACTGCTGCGGCTTCGATTCCATTCCTTCCGATCTCGGCGTGCTGCATCTGCAGCGCGAGGCGCGACGCCGCTTCGGGCAGCCCTGCGCGCGCATCTCCATGCGCGTGCGTGCGCTGCGCGGCGGCGTCTCGGGCGGCACGGTCGCGAGCCTGCTGAACGTGGTGCGCGAGGCGGCCGCCGATCCGGCGCTGCGGCGCATCCTCGTCGATCCGTATTCACTCTGCCCGCCGGAAGCACCGGACGTCGCTGCGGCACGGCCGCCGCAGCCGCGCACGCGCGGCGTGCGCTTCGACGCGGAGTCGGGCTGCTGGACCGCGCCGTTCGTCATGAGCGCGGTCAACGTGCCGGTGGTGCTGCGCAGCCATGCGCTGCTTGGCCAGCCCTGGGGCGGATGCTTCACCTACGACGAGGCCGTCGCCACGGGACGCGGGCTGTCGGGCTGGCTGCGCGCCACGGCACTGGCGACGGGCCTCGCGGCCTTCACGGCGGCCGCGGCGCTCGCGCCGACGCGGGCGCTGCTCGAGCGCTTCGTGCTGCCCGCTTCCGGCGAGGGGCCGGATGCCGAATCGCGTCGCCGCGGCTTCTTCGACCTGCGGTTCATGGGTACCACGGCCGACGGGCAGCACCTCGCGACCCGGGTCAGCGGCGATCGCGATCCCGGTTACGGCTCGACGGCGCGCATGCTCGCGCAGGCCGCGGCCTGCCTGGCCGAGCCGGTGGACGACGGCACGCGCCGCGGCGGCAGCTGGACACCTGCGAGCCTGCTGGGCGAAGCGCTGCTCGAGCGCCTGCAGGCACACGCGGGGCTGAGGTTCGAACTGGTGCGAGGCTAGCGCCGGGGTCTGGAGCTCCGCCTCAGCTCCTCCTCGGGCGGCTACAATCTCGAGGATGCGGCGGTGATCGCGCTGCACAACCGGCTCTGGAGCGTGGTCTGCAACCAGTCGGTCTCGCCCGGCCAGCCGGGCTTCCCCGAGTTCTCGGGCTCCGGCGACACGGCGATCTTCGGGCCGAACGGCCGCATCGTCGCGCGCGCCCGCTCCTACCAGGAGGAGTTCGTCTCGACGGTGATCCCGATCGCCGAGTTCCGGCGCACGCGGTCGATTCCGGACGTGCCGATGGAAATGCTGATGCCGGTCTACTCGAAGTATGTGCCGCGCAACGGGCCGAATGCCCAGGCGGACCACGTGCCGAAGAATTCGGAAGACGCTGCGCAGCACTTCATCAAGCGGCGCAACTGGTGAGCCGCGCACCCGCCAGGCCGGCCGCGGGCATGCCGTCCACGGAAGCATCATCCTCGCATGGAGAGCAAGCCATCATGACCCTCGATCGACGCGCCGCCGTCGGCGCACATGTTCAACGACATCCTCGATTTCCCGCCCTGGCTGCAGATGGGCGACCATCCCGGCGTCTTCGTCTCGCGCTGCTACGGCCGCAAGGTGCGCGACCTGCGCTCGATGCCGCCGATCTGGCAGGCGCTGTTCGCGAAGAAGTGTCCGGATGTGGCGGCGGATCCGGGGGCGGTCCTAAAGGCCTGAATGCGCCAGCCGTCGTCGCCCACGGCCAACGAGAAGCTCCCCATGGCACGGGTCTCGCACTCCGTGCTGCATCCCGACTTCATCGCCGAGCAGGTGGCCGCGCGCTATGCGCTGCCGGGCCCGGTGAAGGGCTTCCTGCTCTATCGCGGCATCAACGACGTCTACCTCGTCGCCGCGGGCGATCGGAAGTACGCACCGCGCGTGTGGTGGCGCGGCGGCCGCGAGATCGACATGGACGCGGTTCGGTCGCGGTCGGCCGCGGCACGCTGCGCTTCCGCAACCTCGACTGGCTCGGCGGCTACATCCGCTCCAAGGCGCGGCCGCTCGGGTTGCTGTAGCCCGCGGATCCCGACGACGCGCGCCGCGGCATCGGCGAGCGGCTAGACTGCCGGCTCAGGTCGTCCGCCGGAGCCGAGCATGTCCGAAGCCGAAGCCGTCCTGGCCCTCGCGGCCCGTTTCGTCGCCGCGATCGAAGCGCGCGAGGTCGACACCGTGCGTCGCTGTTACGCGCCGC
Source organism: Gammaproteobacteria bacterium (assembly GCA_020846815.1). Next base: position 9,439 of record JADLDF010000422.1, read on the forward strand.
AGGCGCGGATCTGGCACAACGTCGACGGCAAGCTGCAGAGCGTCGACGACAACATCAAGGGCGTGCACTGGATCCACAAGGTGCTCGCCGGTGTGCGCTACGACGTCAAGCGCCGCGTCGCGATCCCCGGCGGCTTCCTGCAGGAGCACGTGCTGCGCGGCACGCTGTCCTCGGGCGAGGCGTTCGCGATGCCGGCCTGCGTGGTCTGCACGGTCGAGGACGGTGTCATCGTCACGCTCGACGAGTACCTCGACTCGGCGCACACCAAACCACTGGTGGCGGCGGGCCGGCGCGATCGCTGAGCCGTGCCGTGTGACCAAGGAGTTGGCAGCATGGCTCGACAGCGTGTCGCGCAAGACTGGCCTACCGCGTAGCCGAATCATTCGTGAGCAATTGGAGTGGGCACGCGCCGCTCGCTCCGAGAAATCCTACATGCACCTCGCGGGTTCGATACGGGGTGCTCGTGATCTGTCCGCTTGCAAGGGCTTTCGCAACAAGCGCGAGACGATTCCTACCGTTTGCCCACCCGAGCGGTGAGCCAGGCGCGGATCTTGTCCTCGAGCACCGACAGCGGCAGCGCGCCGGAGTCGAGCACCTGGGAATGGAACTCGCGCGGGTCGAACTGCGCACCGAGCGTCTTTTCCGCCTCCGCGCGCAGCCGGCTGATCGCGAGCTGGCCGAGCTTGTAGGCGAGGGCCTGGGCGGGCATCGCGATGTAGCGCTCGACCTCGGCGGTGGCGTCGGTGCGGCTCATGGCCGAGTTCTCGAGCATGTAGGCGATGGCCTGGTCGCGACCCCAGCTGAGCGCGTGGATGCCGGTGTCGACCACGAGGCGCATCGCTCGCAGCATCTCGTCGTTGTAGTGGCCGTAGAGCTGGTAGGGGTCGGTGAACAGTCCGAGCTTCGGCCCGAGGCTCTCCGCGTACAGCGCCCAGCCCTCGGCATAGGCCGTGTTTCCGCCGAAGCGCTGGAACGCCGGCAGCGCGGCGTTCTCGATCGCGAGCATGATCTGGTAATGATGGCCCGGGATCGCCTCGTGCAGGAACAGCGTCTCGAAGCCCCAGGTGGAACGCACCGGCAGGTCGTAGGCGTTGTAGTAGAAGATGCCCGGGCGCGAGCCGTCCGGCGTGCCGTTCTGGTATGAGCCGCCGGCCGCCGTGCGCTCCTTGAACGTCGGCACGGGGCGGATGGACAGCGGCGAACGCGGCACGCGTGTGAACTCGCGGCCGACGACGGCGCGCACGCGGCGATCGATCTCGAAGAAGGCCTCGCCCATCGCCTCGCGCGACTTGGGCGCGAAACGCGGATCGCTGGTCAGATGGCGCGCGAACTCCTGGCGGTTGCCCGAGAAGCCCACCTGCCGGCGTACGCGTTCCATGCCCGCCTGGATGCGCGCCACTTCCTCGAGGCCGATGCGGTGGATCTCTTCCGCCGTGAGCTCCGTCGTGGTCATCCTCGCGATCAGGTGGCGATACAGCGCCGTGCCGCCCGGCATCTGCGCGAGCCCGACACTGTCGCGGGCGCGCGGCAGATAGTCGTTGCGCAGGAAGGCGCGCAGCCGCTCGTGCGCCGGGTTCAGGCGCTCGCGGATGAAGCGCGCGTACGCCGCGGTCAGCCGCGGGCGCTCGGCGGCGGGCACGGCGTCTGGGAACTTCAGCACCGGCTTGTAGAAGGTCGAGCTCTCGACGCCCTCTGCGAGCAGGTTGTCGAGCTGCTCGACGACGTTGCGCACGACCAGCTTCGGCTGCGTGACGCCGGCGGCCAGCCCTTCGCGCATGCGCGCGATCGCGGCGTCGAGATAGACGAGGTAGCCCTCGAGCCGCGCGAGGTTCGCGTCGTAGTCCGCGACGCTGCCGAAGGGCGCGATGCCCTCGCCGGAGGCGATCTGCGGCACGAAGCTCTGCGCGCCGGTGAAGTGGTCGATCGGGCGCACCACGGTCGCCGCCAGGAGGGCCGGCTCGTAGCCGCGGCGATCGATCTCGCGGTTGTAGCGGAAGACGTCGTAGCTGATGCGGTCGGCCGGGCCGAGCGCGGTGCGGTCGATCCCGGCGAGCGCGGCGAGATCCTCCTCGGCGGCACGCCTCTCGGCGGCGAAATAGCCGTCGCTGAGGTAGTCGCCGAAGCGACCGGCGTAGCGCAGGTCGCCGCGGAACAGCGCATCGAGCGGGTTGCGCTCGAGACTCGCCTCGTCGCTCACGGCGAACAACACCCGCAGGCGCTCGTGCAGGGCGTCGAGTGTACTGGACCGCGGGTCCGTGTCGGGCGCCGCGGCAGCCGGCGCAGGCCCAAGAGCAAGGGCAGATGTTGGCTCGGCGGAAAAAACGGGGCCCGCTGCGAAGGCGAGCAGGCCCGCTACCATGACGACCCGCGGCCGCCGGCTGTGCAGCATGTCCATGGCGCGACTTTATACGGGCTCGAGCGGGTGGGTGCTGTGGATCTGCGTCCGGTGCCCCTTTGGGAAGGTTCGGTGCTGTCGCGCGACCGCGCCGCGAGGGGTGTTCGCCTGGCGAGCAGCGGCGGGTGGTCAACCCCGATATCGCGGCGGCCCGAACGGGGCTAGCATCCGGATTCCGGAAATTCCTGGGGAGTCGTCATGGCCTCGATCCGCCGCATCCTCGTCGCCGTCAAGGATCCCGCCGCGCGCAAGCAGCCGGCCGTGCAGAAGGCGGCGCAGCTCGCCGCCGGGCTCGGGGCGCGTCTGGAGCTGTTCCACGCCATCAGCGAGCCGCTGTACGTCGATGCTGCGGCCATGCTCGGCAAGCCGCTGCGCGAGATCGAGAAGGAGTGGCAGCAGCGGCATCTCGAGCGGCTCGACAGGCTCGCCGCCGCGCTGCGCGCCGACGGCGTCGAGGCGACGGTCGCCTGTGACTGGGACTATCCAGCGTTCGAGGCGATCGTGCGGCGCGCGCAGCGCAGCCGCAGCGACCTCATCCTAGCCGAGCGCCATGCAACCCGGCACATCGCGCCCTGGCTGCTGCGCTTCAACGACTGGGAGCTGCTGCGCCGCAGCCCGACGCCGGTGCTGCTGGTCAAGTCGGGTGCCGCCTGGGACAAGCCTGCCGTGCTCGCGGCCATCGATCCGTCGCATGCCTTCGCCAAGCCGGCGAAGCTCGATACCGCGATCCTCGGTCTCGGCGCGAGCGTGGCGAAGGCGCTCGGCGGCAAGCTGCACGCCATGCATGCGTTCGTGCCGACCATGCTCGACGTGCGCCAGCTCGATCTCGACGACCCGAACCTGTCGGCGACCATCGAGGCGCGCTCGGCTGCGCAGGCGCGCGCGGTTTTCGACAAGGCCCTGGTCGGCAGCGACGTGCCGGCGCCGCGCCGGCACTTGGTCGCGCGGCATCCGGTGGACGCGATCCCGGAGACGGCGAAGCAGGTCGGCGCCGGCCTGGTGGTCATGGGAGCAGTCTCGCGCTCGGGCCTGAAGCGCCTGATCGTCGGCGACACGGCCGAGCAGATCCTCGACTCGCTGGCGCGCGACGTGCTGGTGGTGAAGCCGGCTCGCTTTGCGAGCCGCGTGCCGTCGCGCAAGCGCGGCGTGCAGCTCATCGCGTCACCCGGCATCGTCTGACGCGCCGTCCAGTCCCGTGTCCGCGCCGGCATCGTTTCCGGCGCGGACGCCGGCGATCCGGCCGGCGTCGTGAACACCCAGTCGGCGAGCACGACCTGGCGCGAGACCGCGGCGATGATGCGCACGTCGCCGCCGCGATGCGCGCGCCACATCGAGAACGCGGTGCCGAGGCCCGTGCCGAACAGGATCGTCGAGGACAGCACGTGCAGCAGCTTGAGCGGCAGGTAGTAGTCGCTCATCGTCGCTGCGCCAGCACGATCGCGACCAGCAG
>JADLDF010000423.1 GCA_020846815.1 Gammaproteobacteria bacterium
CCGACCGGCTGCGACACGCCGGCCTCGACGCGGGCCCGCTGGCCGGCCTGCCGGTCGGCGTCAAGGACATCATCGACGTGCAGGGCATGCCGACCGAGGACGGCACCGTGCTGCACGCGGGCCGCGTCGCGCAGGCCGACGCGGCGCTCGTCGCGCGGCTGCGCGTCGCAGGCGGCTGGCCGATCGGCAAGACGGTGACCACCGAGCTGGCCACCTACGCACCCGGCAAGACGCGCAATCCGCACGATCCGGCGCGCACGCCCGGCGGCTCGTCGAGCGGCTCGGCCGCGGCTGTCGCGGCTGGCATGGTGCCGCTGGCGATCGGCACGCAGACCAACGGCTCGGTGATCCGCCCGGCGTCGTTCTGCGGCGTGGTCGGCTACAAGCCGAGCTTCGGCGCGATCGCGCGCACCGGCGTGCTCACGCAGTCGCCGCCGCTCGACCAGGTGGGCGTCTTCGCGCGCAGCGTCGAGGATGCCGCGCTGCTGGCCGAGGCGCTGTGGGGCGACGATCCGTGCGATTGGCGCGATCGGCCGATGCCGCAGCCGCCGTCGCTCGCCTCGCTGCCCGTGCCGCCGCTCGCGCGCGTCGCGGCCTCCGAGCCGGCGCAGCCGCCGCGCCTGGGCTGGACACCCACGCCGTGGTGGGACCGCGTCGCGCCCGATGCGCAAGCGGCCTTCCGCGGGTTCCTCGATCGGCTGGGCGACCTGCAGCGAGCGGTCGAGCTTCCCCCCGGCGCGGCCGACGCGGCCGCCTGGCATCGCACCTTGATGGAAGCCGACATCGCAGGCTCGTTCGAGGACGAGTACGAGCGCGGGCGCGCGCAGCTGTCCGAGTCGCTCGTCGGGCAGATCGAGCGCGGGCGGCGCGTGACGGCGGTCGACTACCGCAAGGCGCTGGCGCAGATTGCGCCGCTCAATGCCGGCTTCGCGCCCCTGTTCGAGCGCTTCGACGCGATTCTCGCGCCCGCGACGCTGGGCACGGCGCCGCTCGCGGCCTCGGGCACCGGCGACCCGCTGATGTGCACGCTGTGGACGTTCTGCGGCATGCCGGCGATCAGCCTGCCACTGCTGCGCGGCGCGGACGGCCTGCCGCTCGGGGTGCAGCTGGTGGCTGCGCGCGGCGACGACGCCCGGCTGCTGCGCACCGCCCGGTGGCTGGTGCGGCATTTTCCCGCACTCGCGCAGCCCTGAACGGCGTACCATTGCCGTCCATGTCGTCGATGCATTCGATCGTGCGCCGGCTCGCGCTGGGCGGAGACCCCGCCGTCCTGCGCGAAGAGCTGGTCTTCATCAAGACCCGCATCGGCCGCGACGAGGCGCGCCGCACCGATTCGTCGATCCCCCGGCGGTTGCGCACGCTGCTCGCGCTGGTCGACGGCCGCCGCAGCGTCGGCGAGCTGCGCGCGGCCATCCACAGCTATCGCGGGCTCGACGACGCCCTCGACATGCTGCGCAAGATGGGCTTCATCGAGCCGCTTCCCGAGCGCTGGGACATCGGCTGATTCCCTTCTCACGGGCGACCGCTTGAACCGGCTGCTGGTCATCGCCCACGTGCTGGGCGGGTTGCTGATGGTGTTCGCGGCGACCTTCGTGCTGCCGCTCGCGTGGTCGCTGGTGGTGGGCGACGGCACGCACGTCTCGTTCTTCCTCTCGGGCATCGGCTGCCTCGTCGCCGGCGCGCTGATGTGGGCCGCGACGCGCCCCTACCGGCGCGAGCTCGAGCCGCGCGACGGCGCGCTGCTGGTCGTGCTCGGCTGGCTGCTGATGTCGCTGGCCGGTACCGCGCCGCTGCTGCTCGAGATCCCCGGCCTGAGCTTCACCGACGCCTGCTTCGAGTCGATCGCCGGCCTCACGACGAGCGGCGCCACCGTGCTCAGCGGCCTGGAGCACCTGCCTCAGTCCGTCAATGTCTGGCGCCACGCGCTGCAGTGGTACGGCGGCATGGGCATCATCGTGATGGCGGTGGCGATCCTGCCGATGCTGGGCGTCGGCGGCATGCAGCTGTTCAAGGCCGAGATGCCGGGGCCGCTGAAGGAGCGCAAGCTCACGCCGCGCATCACGCAGACCGCCAAGGCGCTGTGGCTGATCTACATCGTGCTCACGCTGGCCTGCGTCCTGGCGCTGCGCTGGGCCGGGCTCGACTGGTTCGAGGCCGTCTGCCATGCGTTCTCGGCGCTCGCGCTCGGCGGCTTCTCCACGCGCGACGCCAGCATCATGAGCTTCGAGTCTCCGGCCGTCGAGGCCGTGCTGTCGGTGTTCATGCTGCTCGCGGCGCTGAACTTCTCGACGCACTTCCTCGCGCTGCGCGAGCGCTCGCTGCGCGTCTACCTCCACGACATCGAGGCGCGCGCGGTGCTCGGCCTGATCCTCGCGAGCTCGGCCGGGCTCGGTGCCTACCTGTACTTCGAGGGGCAATACCCGAGCTTCGTCGAGGCGCTGCGGCACGCGGCGTTCAACACCATCTCGCTGAGCACGTCCACCGGCTACTCGACGCAGGACTACGCGTCGTGGCCGCCTTTCGCGCCGCTGTGGATGCTGTGCCTGGCCTGCGTCGGGTCGTCGGCCGGCTCCACCGGCGGGGGCATCAAGATGATCCGCGCGCTGGTGCTGCTCAAGCAGACGCGCCGCGAGCTGAACCGGCTGGTGCATCCGCGCGCGATCGCGCCGCTGGTGATCAACGGCCACCTGGTCGAGAACCGGATCATCTTCGCGGTGCTCGGCTACATGCTGCTGTGGGGCGTGACGCACATCGTGCTCACGTTCGTCATGCTCGCCACCGGCCTCGACTTCATGTCGGCGTTCTCGGTCGTGGTGGCCGCGGTCAACAACCTCGGGCCGGCGCTCGGGCAATTCGGGCCCACGGGCAACTACGCGCCGCTGTCCGACTTCCAGACCTGGCTGCTGGCGATCGCGATGGTGGCCGGGCGACTCGAGCTGCTCA
>JADLDF010000424.1 GCA_020846815.1 Gammaproteobacteria bacterium
GCTGCGCACGAAGCTGCGCAGCGTGTCGAAATCGCTGTGGGTGCGCGCGGTCACCTCGTCCGGCGGCAGGTAGCGGCCGGCGGCCTTGAGCACCCCGAGATCGCGCAGATCGCGGCTCACCGAGGACTGCGTGACGTCGTGTCCCTGGCTGCGCAGCAGGCGCACCAGGTCGCCCTGCCTGCGCACGGGCGAGCCGCGCAGGATGCGCAGGATGGCGCTGCGACGCTCGGACTGGAGGACGTCTGTGTGCATAAATTTGCGCAAATTATGCATATCTATGCAGGCGCGTCAAGGGATTCCCGACCGCCACGAGGCGTCCGGATCGAGGCCGCGAGCGAAGGACTGGCGCAGCAGCACCTTCAGCGTCGAGTCGCCGCTGCTTGAGGATGCGGTATCGGCCGCAACGTCGGCGGCATGAGTCCGATTTACTTTCCAGAGAAAAATGAATCGGATTTGCTTTCGAGCACCGCGAGCACCGGCGCGGTGTCGGGGCGCACGCCGCGCCAGAGCGCGAACGACTCGGCCGCCTGCTCGACCAGCATGCCCCAGCCCTCGACCGCGCGCGCGCAGCCCTGGTCCCAGGCCCATTTCACGAACGGCGTGTCGCCCTTGCCGTAGGAGAGGTCGTAGCAGACCGTGGCCGGGCCGATGACTGCGGGGTTGATCTTCGGCACCTTGCCCTCGAGGCCAGCCGAGGTCGCGTGGATCACGAGGTCGAAGGGCCGCACGGGCAGGTCGTCGTAGCCGCAGCCGCGCACCTTGCCGAGGTCGCTGAAGGGCGTCACGAGGTCGCGGGCACGCTCGGCCGTGCGGTTCGCGACCACGAGCTCGTCGAGGCCGAGCTCGAGCAGCGGCCCGAGGATGCCGCGCGTCGCGCCACCGGCGCCGAGGATCAGCACGCGCTTCTCCGCCATCTCGATCTGCAGGTTGGCCGTGAGGTCGCGGACCAGGCCGGTGCCGTCGGTGTTGTCGCCGAGCACGCGGCCGTGCTGCATCGCAAGGGTGTTGACCGCACCGGCGCGCTCGGCGCGCGGCGTGAGCTCGGTGGCGAAGTCGGCGGCGGCGACCTTGTGCGGCACGGTGACGTTCAGGCCCGAGCCGCCTTCGGCGAAGAAGCGGCCCACTTCGGTGCGGAACGCGACCGGCGGGATCTCGTACAGGCGGTATTCCATGTTCTGCGCGGTCTGACGCGCGAACATGCCGTGGATGAAGGGCGAGCGGCTGTGCGAGACGGGGAAGCCGACGACGCCGTAGCGATCCGGAGCGGATTCTTCCATGCGGGGAGGGTTGGACTGCGGCGAAATCCGGGCGATTCCCGGCCGGTCTTATACCTGAACGACCGCGTCGCCGGAAAGGCCGCCGCAGCGCCGCTGGACCGAGGCGTCGTCAGCGCTTCGCGGCCGACGCGGGTTCTGCGCTCCCGCTGCGTACTTCCCAGCCGCCCTCGCCGGGCGCGGCGAGCGTCCGGTGCAGCACGGGCAGCCAGGCGCGCATGCGTTCGCCGAGCAGATAGGGCGGGTTGACGATCGCCATGCCGGAGCCGTTCAGGCCGACCCGGGAGTCGCGCGGATGGATCCAGAGCTCGGCGGCGAGCAGGGGGCGTGGAGCGACGTGGCCGGCGAGCTGCTCGAGCCAGCGGCGCGTGTCGCGCTCGAGCTTGATCGGATACCAGATCGCGATTACGCCGGTCGCGAAGCGCTCGAGCACGGCCCGGGTCGTCGCGGCCGCGCGGTCGAAGTCGCCGCGGGTGTCTTCGTAGGGCGGGTCGATGAGCACCAGGGCACGCCGCTCGATCGGTGGCATGCCGGAGGTGGCGCGCGCGAAGCCGTCGGCGTTCTCGAGCACGACCCGGGGGCGATCGCGCAGCTCGCGGCGCAGCGCAGCGTGCTCGCCGGCCTCGGCCTCGACCAGCAGGGCGCGATCCTGCGGGCGCAGGAAGTGCAGCGCGAGCAGCGGCGAGCCGGGGTAGGCATGACGCTGGTGGCGCTCGCGGCGGAACGCGGCCACGGCCTCGAGCCAGGCATCGATTTCGGGCTCGCCGGTGGACCAAGCGTGCGCGAAGCGGCCGATGCCTCCCGCGGCCTCGTTGCCGCGGCGCACGAGCGCCGAGCCGAGATCGTAGGCGCCGCTGCCGGCATGGGTGTCGACGAACAGGAAACCCTTGTCCTTGCGGGCCAGCGCCTGCAGCAGCGCGACCAGGGTGACGTGCTTGTGGACGTCGGCGAAGTTGCCGGCATGGAAGGCGTGCCGGTACTTCACGTGCGCCTGCCGTCAGCCCCGGTCGCGGGAAGCGCCGGGTGTCTTCGGCTTGGTACGCGCGGCGGGTTCCTGCGGCGTACCGGCCCGGGCCGATTGCGCTTTCGTCTTCGCCTTGGACTTGGATTTCGGCTTGACTGCGGCCTTGGCCTTGGCGGCCGGCTTGCTGCCGGTGCCGGCGACGACTCCGCTGCCAGCACCCGTACTTGCACCTGCAGCCGTGCGCAGGCCCGTGCCTGCATCCGCGCCCACGCCAGCCGCGTTCTTCGCCTTGCGCTTCGCGGCTGTCTCGGCCTTGCCGGCCGTGGCTGCGGTCGCATCCGCGCCGTCGCCGGCCGAAGCGGCGGCGCCGTTGCCGGCGCTCTTCGCCGCGGCGCCCTTGGCGCCGGTCTTGCCGCCCACGCCCTTTGCGCCCTTGGCGCCGCGCCCGAAGCGCCCACGGCCGCGCGGCGGCGCTGCCTCGAGCAGCGCGCGGCATTCCTCGAGCGTCAGCGTCTTCGGATCGCGGTCCTTCGGGATGCGGGCGTTGCGTGCCTTGTCGGTGATGTACGGGCCGTAGCGGCCGTTCAGCACCTGGATGTCGTCGACGCCGAAGTCGATGATCATGCGGTTGGCATCGGCGAGCTTCTTGGCGGCGATGACTTCGCGCGCGCGCTCGA
>JADLDF010000425.1 GCA_020846815.1 Gammaproteobacteria bacterium
GCGCGCGCGCGCTCGTCGACGAAGGACTCGAGGAAGAACGTGCACTGCGTCGCGCCGACCGCGCGCCACGGGCCGGCGGGCACGTGGTTGTGGCGCATCGCGTAGTCGAGCTTCAGCGCGCCTACACGGTAGCGCGCCTCGGCGAGGTTCTGCAGCGCCTGCATGTCGACATGGGTGTCGAGATCGGTGTTCGGCGACAGGCCGGTGAACGAGCGCGATATCGCGGGGCCGGGGGCGCGCACGTGCAGGCCGATCACGCGGTCGTCGGCGTCGAGCTCAGCCACGAGCTCACCATAGGCCAGATGCCGGCCGCTGGCTGCGTGGCTCACGGTGCCATCGGCCGCGACCAGCTCGGTGGTGGGAACGCCGAGCCGCACCGCGGCGGCCGCGACCAGCATCTCGCGGGCCTGCGCGGCCGCGAAGCGCAGCGGCTCGATCCAGTAGCGCACCCCCATGCTGCCGCCCGAGCTCATCGCACCGGGCTGCGCGCCCGTGCCCCTGCGGCGGAAAGGATCGGCAGGCTCGCCCGTGTCGATGCGGACGCGCGCGAGGTCGATGCCGAGCTCGTGATGCAGGGGGTCAGGGTCGCGCCGGCGGACGCGGGCGTGGGCACCGGTGCCGACGGCGCCGTGCCGGATGCGCGCGCCGCGGGCAGAGCGCCGGGCAGCACCACGGCCACGGCGAGCAGACCCGCGGTGCCGGTCGCGGCGCCGAGGAAGCGGCGGCGATCCAGACGGATCGAGGTATCGGCCACGATGCGTACCCCCTTGCAGCGAATCCCCGAGGCTGCCCCGCAACCCATCATCCGGTCGGTGGCGCTGGCTACGCACGGAGGGCAAGCGGCGCGATGGGCGCGGGCACGACTGGTATCCTGCGGCGGATGGACCATTCGCGCACCGTGCTCAATTTCTGGTTCGGCCGCGAGCCGATGACGCCGGCGCGGCTCGCCGCGAAGATGCCGGAGTGGTTCGGCGGCGCCGATGCGCAGGCGCGCGCGGCGCGCGATGCGGCGATCGTCGCGCAGTTCGGCGTGCTGGCCGCGCGCGCCGCCGCCGGTGCGCTCGACGCCTGGGCCGCCAGCCCGCGGCAGCGCCTCGCGCTGATCCTGCTGCTCGACCAGTGCCCGCGCCACATCCACCGCGGCACGCCGCGCGCCTTCGCGACCGACGACCGCGCCGCCGCGCTGACGCTCGACGGCATGCAGAAGGCCGCCGACGCGACGCTGGATCCGGCGGGGCGCATGTTCTTCTACATGCCGCTGCAGCACAGCGAGGCGCTCGACGTGCAGGAGGAGTCGGTCGCGGCGTTCCGCCGGCTGCGCGACGAATCGCCCGAGGCCTGGCACGAAGCGCTCGCCGGAGCGCTGGACTATGCCGAGCGGCACCGCGATATCGTCCGCCGCTTCGGCCGCTTCCCGCATCGCAACGCGATCCTCGGCCGGCCCTCGACACCGGAAGAGATCGCCTGGCTCGACGCCGGCGGCGAGCGCTTCGGCTCGTGAACGGCGCCCTGCCACCCGCGCCCGCGATGCTCGCGGTGCGCGCGCTGCGCAAGTCGTACGGCGGCACGCCGGCGGTACGCGACGTAGGCTTCGCCGTGCCCGCGGGCGAATGCTTCGGCCTGCTCGGCCCGAACGGCGCGGGCAAGACCACGACGCTGCGCTGCTGCCTCGGCCTGACCACGCCCGACTCCGGCACGATCGAGCTCGCGGGCCTGCCGATGCCCCAGGCGGCACGCGAGGCGCGCTACCGCGTCGGCGTCGTGCCGCAGTTCGACAACCTCGATCCCGACTTCACCGTCACCGAGAACCTGGTGATCTTCGCGCGCTATTTCGGCATCCCGGCGGCACGGGCCCGCGCCAGCGTGCCGCGGCTGCTGGAGTTCGCGGGGCTCGGCGACAAGCGCGACGCGAGGATCGACGCGCTGTCGGGCGGCATGAAGCGCCGGCTGACCATCGCGCGTTCGCTGGTCAACGACCCGCAGGTGATCTTCATGGACGAGCCGACCACGGGGCTCGACCCGCAGGCGCGCCATCTCGTCTGGGACCGTCTGAAGTCGCTGCTCGGCGCCGGCAAGACGCTGATCCTGACGACGCACTTCATGGACGAGGCCGAGCGCCTCTGCCAGCGCGTCGGCATCATGGATCGCGGCGAGCTGATCGCGCTCGACTCGCCGCGCAACCTCATCGAGCGCGAGATCGAGCCGCAGGTCGTCGAGGTCTATGGCGACGGCGTGCGCGACTGGGCGGCGAGCGCGGGCCGCGCGGCATCCAGCCGCATCGAGGTCGCGGGCGAGACTGCGTTCTGCTATGCGCGCGACGCCGCGGCGCTGCTCGCGACGCTCGACGGCTGGCCGCGGCTGCGTGCGCTCAAGCGCGTCGCCAACCTCGAGGACGTGTTCATCAAGCTGACGGGGCGCGACATCCGTGACTGAGCCGCCGCCACACACCACGGCGCCCACAGGCGCCCGCACCGGCCCGCGCACGGGCGCGGGTACGAGTGCGGGTGTGAGTGCAGGTAATGGCGCGGGCGGCGATGCGCTCGGCGCCGTGCCGGATGCGCACAGCGAGTTCCGGCCGCTGCACGTCGTCGCGCGCAACTTCCTGGTGTGGCGCAAGCTCATGTTCTCGTCGCTGGTCGGCAACC
>JADLDF010000426.1 GCA_020846815.1 Gammaproteobacteria bacterium
GCGGATGGCAGAGCTTCTGCCGCCTTCGGCGGCAGACTCCCTGTCGGGTAAGATCATCAAGGCAGCATGAAGAGCAGATCACAGGACTAAGACGCTAACCTGTCCACGGAACCGGGGCAGCTCCAAACGATGCCGCCGGCCGGCGTGCGGCAGAGGCCCTCGATCGTGACGTTCGGACGCGGGTCGTTGGGATTGAAGCGATCGCCGGTCGCGACGACGAAGCCGCTGACGTCGCCCTTCTTCTCGTCGGAGGTGTAGCGCACGCCGAGGCTGAGCTTCAGGGCGTCGGTGAACTTGAAGCCGACCTGGCCGAAGCCCGCGTAATTGTTGATCTCGCCGTTGTTCACCCAGCGATTCTCGCCGCTGAGCGTGGAGAGTGGATTGTTGCCGCCGGTCAACACGGCGCCGAGGAAGTTCTCGCCGATGAAGCGATCGACCTTGTCGATCTGATCGGCCTTGTAGTATGCGCCGACGATCCACTCCCAGCGGCTGCTCTCGTCGCTGGAGGTCAGGCGCAGCTCCTGGCTGAACTGCTTGACGTCCGCATACTCGTTGACCGGCTGCGCGAACAGGAACTGGCCGTTGTTGGAGGTCGCCGGCCGGGTCGAGGAGTAGCGCGAGTTGACGAAGGCCATGTACTGCTGCCAGCGCGCGATGCTCCAGTTCAGAGCCTCGGGACCGGCACCGGTCTGATCGTAGAGCTGGCCGCTCGAGCCGTCGCGGTACGCCGTCAGCGAGTTGAACGTGAACGCGCTGCCCCGCCACTCGATATCGAGCACGGCGCCGAAGGCATCGCGCTCCATGAACTGCTGGGTCGGCGTCGTGTCGCCGGCGTACTGGACGCTCTGCGCGACGTTCTGCCGCGGATCGGTGAGACCCAAGAAGGCGCGCAGATTGCTCCACGGCCGCGTGCAGTTGCTGCGCAGGTAGCTGGTCTCGCACTGGACCGTGCCGCCGTCGACCGCGACGACGTTGATGCCATTGGTCTCGTCTTTGTTGTAGTCGAGCGCGAGCCGCGTCCGCCAGGCGGAGCCGTCCGGCGCGAACAGCAACTGGGCGCGCGCCTGGAAGGACTCGAGGTCCTCGACCTCGCGGTTGTGCAGCACGTCCTTGGCGTAGCCGTCGTGATTGCGCAGCTGAAATGAGAGACGACCCGCGAGTGCGTCCGTGAGACCACCGTTGACGTGACCCGAGAGCAGCGTCGAGCTGTAGTTGCCATAGGAGCCGAGAATGGCGCCGGAATTCTCGAAGCTCGGCCTGGCGGTGATTACGCTGAGCGCACCGCCGACGACGTTCTTGCCGAGCAGCACACCCTGCGGTCCGCGGATGATTTCGACGCGTTCGAGGTCGTAGAAATCGTAGTTCAGGTCGCCGGTGCGCCCCATGTAGACACCGTCGACGAAGGTGCCGATCGATGGATCGGCCGAGGGCGAGTCGAGCCGCGTGTTGGCGATGCCGCGGACGTTCAGTTCGACGTCGAGCGGAGTGCCGGCGGTCAGCGAGAACGCGGGCACGTTGGCCGCGAGGTCGTTGACCGTGAAGACCTTGCTGTCCTGCAGCGCCTCGCCCGTATACGCGGTGATCGCGACGGGCGTCGTCTGCAGCGAAGTCTCACGACGTTGCGCGGTGACGACGATTTCCTCCAGCCCTCCCTGGGCCAGAGCCGGCGGTCCTGCCGACAGCGCCGCGATGGTTGAGACGAACGCACAGACCGTCGAAACGGCTGCGCGACCTGAAACGACAGTCCGACTGCGAATCATCTTAGCCCCCTCTCGAAACTTTGTGATACTGGGTGCGTTGCGCGGTAGCAACACAGTGTCGCTTGCGTAAAAAGACTGCCGAAGGCTATCCCGCGACCGGCTTACCCGCAGGCCCCCGCTCACCGGCGACCTGGTGAAAATCGCCGAAGGCCTGCAGCGCATCGGCGAATTCCCTGCAGATGCCCGGCACCACGAGCGGCGCTGCGATACCGGGCACGCACTCCTTTTGCAGTGCATACACAGCGGCGGGAAAAACCGGCGCGAGCTCGACCGTGGCCGCGCGGCGTGCCCAGCCGAGGCCGACGACGATGACCTCGCCGTTGACCCGCGAGCGCGAATCGACCAGCGCGCCGACCAGCGGCGCGACCAGTTCGGGCGACATCGCCTCGCGCGGCAGCTCGGCGAGATGGGCCTCGGTCATGCGCGTCGCGGCATACGGTGCGATCGCATTGCAGTAGATGTCGCGGGGCGCGCCCTCGGCCGCCAGGCTGCGCGCCAGACCGATCAGTGCCGCCTTCGACGCGGCGTAGGCCGAGAGGCCGTGCAGTCCGTGCAGCCCGGCCGAGGACGTCGATACCAGGATCCGGCCATGACCGGCCGCGCGCATCGGCCCCCAGGCCGCGTGAGTCACCTGCAGCGTGCCGAAGAAGTTGGTCTCGAAGATCGCGCGGAATTCGTCGAGGCCGATACGGTGGAACGGCGCATGCTGGTCCACGCCCGCGTTGTTGACGAGTGCGTCGAGCCGTCCCCATTGCTCGAGCGCGCGGGCGACCATGCGCTCGCCCGCGCCCGGTGCGCAGACGTCCTCATAGTCGGCGACCGCCTCGCCACCGGCGGCATGGATCTCCGCGACGACACGGTCGGCACTGCCCCGCCGCGCCGCGTCGACCTCGCGGCGGCGGTTGTTGACGAGCACGCGCAGCCCGCTGCGCGCTAGATGCAGCGCGTACGCGCGTCCGAGACCGGCACCGGCGCCAGTGACGATCGCCACCCGCCCACCACCCTCCTGTGGATGCTTGACCGTCACGGCGTTTCCTCTCAGTCTTGAAGGACCACGTCAGTCTCGTAGAGCAAGTCTCGAGACCCTAGCACGGCCGGAGGGGATTGGCAGCGATGACGACGGAATCACGGTACGACCCCGCCCGCCTCGAGCGGCTGCTCACCCGCGACGAGATCCGCAAAGTGCTCGCGCGGTATGCACGCGGGGTCGACCGGGCCGACGGCCCGCTGCTGAAGTCCTGCTACCACCCGGACGCGATCGAGGAGCACGGCGGCAACTATGCCGGCAACGCGCACGAATACGTCGACGGTGCGATACCACGGATCCGCACCATGGGCGCGACGCAGCACCTGCTAGGCACCAGTCACATCGAGCTCGACGGCGACGTCGCCTGGGTCGAGACTTACATCCTGACCTTCGCACGCTTCGCGCAGCCCGACGGCGGCAGCCTCGATACGTTCACCGGTGGCCGCCTCGTCGACCGCTTCGAGCGTCGCGGCGGCGTCTGGAAGATCGCGCACCGCCGCACGGTGTTCGACTGGAACTGCGACCAGCCCTCGAGCGAGGGCTGGTGCAACGGGCTGTTCGATCCCGCGAAGCCGGGCATGCATCTCGGCCGCAAGGGCGCATCGGACGCGTCTTACGAGCGGTTCTGAGAGAGGCGCCATGAGCCAGCCCGCCGCCCCCTTCCGCGAAACTTTCTTCCCGTCGGCCGAAATGCGTGTCGAGCGACGTGCCGACGGCTGCGTGCTGCTGACGCCCGTGGTCGAGCTCGAGCCCCATGTCGCGAACCTGCCCGCCGAGCTCGCCACCCAGGCCGCGCGCCAGCCCGGTCGCGTCTACTTGGCCGAAAGGCCGGCGCCCGGCGCGCCGTGGCGGACCCAGACCTACGCCGAACTGAAGCGCGGCACCGACGCGGTCGCGCAGTGGCTGCTCGATCGCCGCATCGCGCCCGGCCGGTCGATCCTGATCCTCTCGGGCAACTCGATCGCGCATGCGACGCTGAAATACGGCGCGATGGCCGCGCGCGTGCCCGCCTGCCCGGTCAGCGTCAACTACTCGCTGATGCCGGGCGACTTCGGCCGGCTGCGACACGTCGTGTCGCTGATCCGGCCGGCCATGGTGTTCGCCGAGCAGGCCGCGACCTTCCGCCGCGCGCTCGAGACCGTCGACTTCGGCGATGCGGTCCTGGTCACCGACGACCCGGCCACCCTGTCGCGGCCGGCGGTTGCATGGCGCGAGCTGCTGGCGACCGTGCCGACGCCGGCCGTCGCGCGCTCGATCGCCGCGATCGCACCCGACGAGCTCTCGACCTACATGCTGACCTCGGGCTCGACCAGCCTGCCCAAGGCCGTGATCCAGACTCAGCGGATGCTGGCCTCGAACCTCGCGCAGGGACGCCAGGTGCTCGGCACGACTGCCGGCTGGAGCGATGTGATGCTCGACTGGCTGCCCTGGAACCACGTCTCCGGCGCCTACACGCTCATGGGCACGCTGACCAGCGGCGGCACACTGTACATCGACGGCGGCCGGCCGGTTCCGGGCCAGTTCGCAGAGTCGCTGCGCAACCTGAAGGAAGTCGCGCCCAAGTTCTACGTCAACGTGCCCATCGGCTACGCGATGCTCGCCGACGCGCTGGAGCAGGACGACCAACTGCGCCGCCGCTTTTTCGCGAACCTGCAGCTTGCGCTCTACGGCGGCGCCGGCCTGCCGCAGGCGCTCTACGATCGCTTCCAGCAGCTCGCGGTCGACACGATCGGCCGCCGGATCTTCTTCACTACCGGCTACGGCGCGACCGAGACCTCCTCGGGCTGCATGGCGATCTATTTCCCGACCGAGGCCGTCGGCATCGGACTGCCGATGCCCGGCCTCACGACCAAGCTCGTGCCCGACGGCGAGCGCTACGAGGTGCGGCTGCGCGGTCCCATGATCACGCCGGGCTACCTGGGCAACGACGACGCGAACCGCGGCCTCTTCGACGAGGAGGGTTTCTATCGCACCGGCGATACCGCGCAGTTCCACGATCCGGCCGACGTCTCCAGGGGGCTGAAGTTCGCGGGTCGGCTCGCCGAGCAGTTCAAGCTCGCCACGGGCACCTGGGTCCCGGGCGGCCGGCTGCGCGCCGAGTTCCTCGAAGCCTTCGCGCCGCTGATCTCCGAGGTGCTGGTCTGCGGCGAGCACCGTGACTACGTCGCGATGCTCGCCTGGCCGAAGTCGCGCGACGAGGGCGCGACGCCGGCCGCCGAGCTGTCGCAGCGTCTGGCGGCGTTCAATGCGGGCCGCAGCTCGAGCGAGCGCGTCGAACGGCTGCTGCTGCTCACCGAGCCGCCCAGCATCGACCAGCACGAAGTCTCGGACAAGGGCTCGATCAACCAGCGCGTCGCGATCGCGCGCCGCGCGGCCGACGTCGAACGGCTTTACGCGGCGCGGCCGGATCCGGCCATCGTGCCGCCGGCGGCAGGACCCGCCTGAGCGGTTCTTTGAGGAGTGCGAGGCATGGAGATCAAGGGTTGTGTCGCGATCGTGACCGGCGGCAACCGCGGCATCGGCGAGGCCTTCGTCCGCGAGCTGCTGGCCGCAGGCGCGCGCAAAGTCTATGTCGGCAGCCGCGATCCGCGCGCGGCGGCACATCTGGTCGCGGCCGCGCCGCAGCACTGCGTCGCGGTGGAGCTCGACGTCACGGACGGCGCCGAGGTCGAAGCGGCCGCGCGCCTCTGCACCGACGTCGACCTCGTGGTCAACAATGCCGGCCTGTTTGCCAACCAGCGGCTGATCGGCGCGCCGGA
>JADLDF010000427.1 GCA_020846815.1 Gammaproteobacteria bacterium
CGCTCGTCGCCGGTGCCGGCGGCGGCGCGGGCATCGCTCTGCCGCAGGCGCTGCTGATCACCGACGTGCGCAGCTTCGCCGAGACCTTGCGCGAGGCCGTCGCCCAGGGCGACGTCACGCTCGATGCCTCGCGCCTGAAGGACATCGACACGGCCGGGCTGCAGCTGCTGTGCGCGACGCGGGCCGCCGCGCTCGCCGCCGGACGCTCCTTCCGCTGGGCAGCGGCATCGGATGGATTGTGCACTGCGGCCACGGCCGTGGGCCTGCAGGAGCCCCTCGGGCTCGCCGGCGCCCAGCTTGAGAGAGCGCGATGAAGGACTCCGACGCGCGCGTCGCGAGCCTCGCCAGCGCGGTCAGCCACATCGTGGAGCGCCTGGCAGAGCTGCGGACGATCGCCGCCGAGCTGCCGCGCGACGACGATCCGCATTGCGCGGCGCTCGGTGCACGCCTGTCCACGGCCAGCGCCGAGCTCGAGCTCGACGCGCAGCAGGCGGTGGTCGCGCTGCAGTTCTATGACAAGATGGTCCAGCGCATCACGCACGTGCGCGACGGCCTGACGATCCCGGCCGAGGTCATCGAGGCTGGCCCGCGCGAGCGTTCCGCCGCCTGGGAGCAGCTGCTGCAGGAAGTCCGCAGCCGCTACAGCATGGTCGAGGAGCGCGTGCTGTTCGACTTCCTGATCCGCGGCACGGGCCCGCGGGAAATGACGCGGGCGCTGACCGACCTGCAGGGGGCGAGCCGTCCGGGCGAGCTCGAACTGTTCTGAACGGCAGGGAATCCGCGAGATCCATGGCAGCCCAGCCCGCACAGACCGAGGAATTCCAGCTCAGCGACGCCGAGTTCCATGAGATCCGCCGAATCGTGCACCGCACGACCGGTATCGCGCTCGCCGACACCAAGCGCCACCTGGTGTACGGACGTCTCGCCCGGCGGCTGCGTGCGCTGTCGCTGACGACCTTCGGCGATTACCTGCAGCGGATCGAGACGGACGCGAACGAGCTCGAGGAGTTCTGCAACGCGATCACCACGAACCTCACGTTCTTCTTCCGCGAAGCACATCATTTCCAGTACCTGAGCTCGACGGTGCTGCCGATGCTGCAGAAGCAGAACGCGACGTCGCGCCGGATCCGGATCTGGTCGGCCGGCTGCTCGACGGGCGAGGAGCCCTATTCGATCGCCTGCTGTGTCCTCGAGACGCTCGGCGGGCTGCGCGACTGGGACATCAGGATCCTCGCGACCGATCTCGATTCGAAGGTGCTGGCGCACGGTCAGGCGGGCCTCTATTCCGCCGACCGGCTCGACAAGGTCGATCGTGCGCGGCGCGACCGCTGGTTCGCGCCGCAGGGCGGCGGCCCGCACTGGCAGGCGCGCGACGAGCTGCGGCGGCTGATCGCCTTCAAGCGTCTCAACCTCATGGAGCCCTGGCCCGTGAAAGGGCCGTTCGACGTGATCTTCTGCCGCAACGTCGTGATCTATTTCGACAAGCCCACTCAGCGCCTGGTGTTCGGGCGCATGGCGGAGCTGCAGCGCCCGGGCGGTCATCTGTTCATCGGCCATTCCGAGTCGCTGTTCAACGTCTGCGACCACTACGAGCTGATCGGGCAGACCACCTACAGGAAGAACGACTGAAATGAAGACCGGGGCTCGACATGCCGCGCAGCACGGGGCCGGAGCGCTGCTCGCGCATGCGCAGGGCCCGCCGCCGAAGGCGGCGGCACATTTCTCTCACATCGGGCGGCACTGGGACGGCCGCGAGGGGAAGTGGGTGGCCAAGCTCCTGCCCGGCGACTACTACGTCACCATGCAGGACGAGCTGATCTTCACGGTGCTCGGCTCCTGCGTCTCCGCCTGCATCCGCGACCGGGTGCTGCGCATCGGCGGCATGAACCACTTCATGCTGCCCGAGAACCCCGGTGAAGGCGGTTCCTGGGGCCAGACGGCGAGCGCGGCGACGCGCTACGGCAACGTCGCGATGGAACGGCTGGTCAACGACATCCTCAAGGCCGGCGGCAGACGCGAGAACCTCGAGGTGAAGCTGGTCGGCGGCGGGCGCGTGCTCGATGCGATGACCGACATCGGCGCGCGCAACATCCAGTTCGTACGCGAATTCGTCGCGACCGAGGGCTACAGAGTCCTCGGCGAGGACCTGGGATCGACCCATCCACGCAAGGTCATGTACCACCCGGAGACGGGCGCCGCGCGCGTCAAGAAGCTCGGCAACCTTGAGGCCGGCACGGACCTGGTCGAGCGCGAACGTTCCTACGCCCGCAAGATCGACACGACGCCGGTCGCGGGCGAGATCGACCTGTTCTGAACGAAGGGCACGACCATGGCGAGCACGAGTGGCAGGATCAAGGTGCTGATCGTCGACGACTCGGCGCTGGTGAGGAAGCTGCTGACCGCGATCCTCGGCGCCGATCCGGCGCTGGAGGTGGTCGGCTCGGCGGAGGACGCCTACGTCGCGCGCGAGAAGATCAAGGCGCTGAACCCCGACGTGATCACACTCGACGTCGAGATGCCGAAGATGGACGGCATCCAGTTCCTGCGCAACCTCATGCGCCTGCGGCCGATGCCGGTGGTCATGTGCTCGTCGCTGACGGAAAAGGGCGCGGAAGTGACCCTGTCCGCGCTCGAGCTCGGCGCGATCGACTTCGTGACCAAGCCGAAGATCGACCTCGCACGCACGCTCGAGGACTATGCGGCCGAGCTCATCGGCAAGATCAAGGTGGCCGCGCGTGCGCGCGTGCGTGCGCTGCCCGTGATCGGCGCGCCGGCCGCCGGCGCCGCAGCCGGCACGCCGGGCGCGGGCAACGACGCGGCGCGGACTGCCGCCGGCGCTGCGCCGCTGCGCTTCCGCACGACCAACCAGCTGATCGCGATCGGCGCCTCCACCGGTGGAACCGAGGCGATCCGGGAAGTGCTGTGCCGGATGCCGCCGGATGCGCCGGGCATCGTGATCTCCCAGCACATCCCGGCGGCCTTCAGCGGGCCGTTCGCGGCGCGCATGGACAGCTGCTCGCAGATGACCGTGCACGAGGCGCGCGACGGTCAGCTCGTGATTCCGGGACACGTGTTCATCGCGCCGGGCGATCGGCACCTGGTCGTCGAGCGCGACGGCGCCCGCTGGCGCGTGCGGCTCACCCAGGAGCAGCCGGTCAACCACCACCGGCCGAGCGTCGACGTAATGTTCCGCTCGGTGGCGCGCTGCGCCGGGCAGAACGCGATCGGCGTCATGCTGACCGGCATGGGTGCCGACGGCGCGCGCGGCATGCTCGAGATGCGCGAGGCCGGTGCGCGCAACGTCGTCCAGGACGAGAAGACCAGCGTCGTCTGGGGTATGCCGGGCGCGGCCGTGAATCTCGGCGCGGTGGAGAAGATCCTGCCGCTGCACGAGATCGCCGACCAGGTCCTGGAATGGGCCGCGGAGCGGGGCGCGCCCGTCGCCGCACGGGCCTGACCGGAGCACGGTGGTGCGGGCACCGCACTCAAGTTCTGTCGCCGCCGGCCGACAACGAGGCATGGCCACGGCGGGCATGCCAGCGACACGCAAGAGAACAGTCAGGAGTCGATCGTGAACTGGATACGCAACCTGCCCTTCCCGGTGAAGCTCGGGGCGATCACCGCCGTGATGCTCGCGCCCGTGCTGCTGCTCGGGGTCTTCTTCCTGCAGACCAGGAACGATGGCATCGCGATCTCGGAGAACATCGCCGGTGGTCTCCACCACTACCGCGAGCTCGAGAAGATGCTCGTACCGCTCGGCGCGCGCGAGGCCTACGCGGTCGCCGCGGCGCTGGGTGACGCGGCGTCGGTGGCGAAGGTCTGTCGCTGAGCGCCGAGATCGATGCGATCGTGGCGGCGCAGGGCAAGGCTCCGCTGGAGTTCGACGCCGACGCGACCGAGATCGCCGGTCATCGGGGCGAGATCGAGCGCGCCTGCCGTCGCTGATCGGGCCGGTCCACGGCGCGCTGCAGGAGGCCGGCATGGCGCTGGTCGAGGCGCGCATCGCCGACGACCGCGCGGCACGCAGTCGGTCGGTGGCGGTCGTCGCGCTGGCGCTGGTGGTCGCGCTGCTGTTCACGTACTTCGTCGCCCGCACGACCATCTCCCACCTGCGCCAGGGCGTGGAGGCGGTCGGCCGCATGGCTGACGGCGACCATACGGCCGCGATCGACGCGAATCCCGGCCGCGACGAGATCGGCCGGCTGTTGCAGGCCCTGCGCACGACGCGCGATCGGATGTCGAAGGTGCTGGCCGGTGTCCAGGCGAGCGCCGAGACCGTGGCGACCGCCGCGCGCGAGATCAACGAAGGCACGCACGATCTGGCGGGCCGCACCGAGCAGGCGGCGAAGCTGCGCGAGCTGACCTCGATCTTCAGGATCCGCGGCGAGTACGCGTCGGCCGACGACCTGCCGGCGACCGCCACGTCGCGCCAGCCGCCGGCCCGCGCCGCGGTGGCGTCCGCGCCGAAGTCCGCGGCGGCCGCGCCGCTTCCTGCGCCACGCCAGGCGGCGCGCGGTGGCGAAGACTGGGCGCGGTTCTGAGCCGCGATGACGAGGCAGAAGATCCATGTACTGGTCGTCGACGATTCGCCGCTCGACCGCGAGCTGCAGATCGAGATCATCCAGGCGGAGCCGGATTTCGAGGTTGCCGGCCAAGCCGCCGATGCCTACGAGGCGCGGGAGAAGATCCGCACGCTCGATCCCGACGTGCTCACACTCGATGTCTCGATGCCGGGCATGGACGGCATCAAGTTCCTCCGCAACCTGATGCGACTGCGGCCGATGCCGGTGGTCATGTGTTCGGTCGCGACCGACGTGGGTGCCGCGGTCACGCTGGATGCACTGCAGATCGGCGCCGTCGATTTCGTCGCCAAGCCGGGCGCGAGCGGTCGCAGTTTCGACGAGTACCGGCGCGAAGTGGTCGCGAAGCTGCACATGGCGGCCTATGCCCGCGTCACGGCCCACAAGGGCGCGGCCGGCCCGACGGACGCACTGCCATCGCCGCAGCCGGCCGCGGAGCTGCCGCGATCGCTGCGTCGCGAGCGGGCCGAGCCCGTGGAGCTGATCGCGATGGGCGCCTCGACCGGCGGCATCGGCGTGATGCTCACCGGCTTGGGGACCGACGGTGCGCAGGGCCTGCTGGAGATGCGCAGGGCCGGCGCCTACAACATCGCGCAGGACGAGCAGAGCAGCGTCGTCTGGGGCATACCGGGTGCGGCCGCCAAGCTCGGTGCGGCGAATGAAGTCCTGCCGCTCGCCGGGATCCTGCGTGCCGTGGCCGAGCTCGTCGGTTCGGCTCGTGGCTTGCCGCGGCGGCGCGTCGCCGCTGCCCGCGGTCGCGGTGCGGCCGTCAGGCCGGGACGCGCGGCTCGCGGCGCAGGAAGCGCACCATCTGGATCTCGTCCACGTAGCCGTCGCCGATCTGCACCGCGGCCGGCTCGCGCGCGAAGCCGCGAAAACCGAGCGAAGCGTACAGACGCTGTGCGCGCTCGTTGGTGGCGAGCACCATCAGCACGACCTGCCGCAGGTCGCCGAGCGCTTCGGCACGCACCAGCGCTTCGCGCAGCAGCAGCTTGCCGACGCCGGAGCCTTCGGCCTCCGGGCGCACGA
>JADLDF010000428.1 GCA_020846815.1 Gammaproteobacteria bacterium
CATCGAGTCTGCCTTGCATATTGGCCTCTCCAACTGGCCTGCTTGAGAAATATTATGTCTCACTCTAAATCCAGTGAGAAAATAACTGCTTCATACTATCGTTTACAGCGCAAATTCTTGCCCTTACAAAGCGAGTATCACGCTCACGGATGCCTTTCCCATCGGCAATGCGCTCGGCTATCCGGCGCCGGGCCGGCAATGGGGCGTCGAGCTGACCTCCCGCTTCGGCCAGTGAGGCAGGACTGAACACCATGGCACGCCCGCACATCCTGTTCGTCCAGACGCAGATGATCCCCTGGGCCCGGGAACCGCATGGCGACGCGCGCCATGACGTCGAGTCGAAGCTGCTGAGCCGCGACGACACCGATCACAGCTCCACCTGCATCGTCCGCTATCCCGCCGGCTGGTCGCGCACGGCGCCGCAGCACCTGTCGACGCACGAGGAATTCCTCGTGCTCGACGGCGCGATCAGCATCGGCGGCCGCAGCTACGCGAAGCACAACTACGGCTGCCTGCCGGCGGGCTTCGTCCGCGAGTGCGCCGCGAGCCCGCAGGGCGCGGTGCTGCTGACCATGTTCCATGGCGAGCCGCTGCTCGGCACCGGCGCCTCCGCGGGCTTCGACGAGAAGCTGCTGGTGGAGCACGTCGACCCGCTCGCGATGGAGTGGGATCCGGGCCTCGTCGACCCGCAGCTCGCCAAGGGCGTCGCGATCAAGCCGCTGCGCACCGATCCGTACACGGGCGAGACCTCGTTCCTCTACTGCTCGCCGCCGCACCGTCTGCCGCCGGACATGGCGAAGCCGCAGTGGACGCACCCGATGGTCGAGGAGATCTACTGTCTCGAGGGCGACTACGTCTGGGGCGACGTCGGCCGGATGCGGCGCGGCGGCTACTGCTGGTGGCGCGAGGACGTCTACCATGGCCCGGCCGGCACCGACACCGGCTACAACCTGTTCGTGCGCACGGTCGGCGGCCCGCTGGTGAACACCTTCGACACCGTCAAGAAGCCTTTCACCTGGGATCCGCCGCACCGCCCCGTGCTGCCGCCGGAGCTGCAGCCCTACGGCCAGCCGCTGCCGCCCACGCCGAATTATTAGGCCATGCGCCCGCCGGTGATGCGATGAGCACGAGTGCCGCGCCGCAGCCGCCTGCGGTTGCGGTGGGCGCTGCGTCGCCACCGTGGCCGCCGGCGTCCCGCGCCTGGTACGCGACCTTCGTGCTCATGGTCGCGTACACACTCTCGTATGTGGACCGGCAGATCCTCTCGATGCTGGTCGAGCCGATCAAGCAGGACCTGCAGGTCAGCGACACGCAGATCGGCCTGCTGCAGGGCTTCGCATTCGCGGTGTTCTACACCCTGGTCGGCATCCCCATGGGCCGTCTCGCAGACCGCGGCGACCGGCGGCGGATCGTCGCCTGGGGCATTTTCTTCTGGAGTCTCGCGACCGCGCTCTGCGGCCTCGCCAGGAGCTACGGCGCGCTGTTCCTGGCGCGCATCGGCGTCGGCGTCGGCGAGGCCGCGCTCGGACCGGCGGCGTACTCGATGATCGCGGATTCGTTCCCGCCGGAGCGGCGCGGCCGCGCGCTCGGACTCTACTCGACCGGCGTTTATCTGGGCATCGGCCTCGCGGCGATCATCGGCGGCGCGGTCGTCGGCACGCTGTCGGCACGGCCGCCGCTGCGGCTGCCGGTGCTCGGCGAACTCGCGGCCTGGCACGCCGCCTTCCTGATCGTCGGCCTGCCCGGCCTGCTGGTCGCGCTCTGGGCCGCTTCCTTGCGCGAGCCGGCGCGCCGCATGGCCGCCGATGCGCGCGCCGAGATCCCGCTGTCCGAGGCGCTCGCCTTCCTCGACACGAACCGCGGCTTCTTCGCCGGGCACTTCCTCGGCTACTCGCTGCTGACGATGGTGTTCAACGCGGTCGTCTTCTGGATGGCCCCGTACCTGATCCGCGTCCACAGCCTCTCGCCCCAGGAATTCGGCACCGCGCTCGGTCTGGTGCTGGCGGCAGGCGGCGGCGCCGGCATCTTCAGCGGCGGCCTGCTGGCCGACACTCTGCGGCGACGCGGCGTCGCGACCGCCGAGCTGTGGCCGGGCGTCGTCAGCGCACTGGCCGTGGTGCCACTCGGCATCGCCACGGCACAGGCCGGCAGCGGCGGCACCGCCCTGCTGCTGTTCACCGGCTTCATGTTCTTCTCGAGCTTCGCGTTCGCCGCTGCTGCAGCGGCGCTGCAGATCGTCGCACCGAACCGGCTGCGCGGTCAGGTCTCGGCGCTGTACCTGTTCTTCGTGAACCTCGGCGGCATCGGCCTCGGGTCGTTCCTCACGGGCTGGGTCAACGACCGGGTATTCGCCGACCCGCTGCGGATTGGCGACTCGATGGCCTGGAGCGTCGGCATCGGCGCGCCACTCGCTGCGCTGTTGCTGCTCGCAGCGCGACCGGGCTATCGCCGCCTCCAAGGCTTCGACGCCGCCGCAACCTAAGAGAAATAAATCCGATTTATTTCTTCCCTGGCGCTGCAGGTCGAGTGAACCGGCCCTGCGGTATGCTGCATCGTAATGGCGTCCAGGCAGGCAGTGATGCGATCGGGGCGGATCTTGCGTCGCATGGCGACGACGGCCGCTGTCGGCATCGTCGCCGTTTGCCCGGGTACGAATGCCGGGGCGCGCACGGGCGCCCAGGTCGAAGTCGATTCGACGCCGCGGGCACAAGGGTGGGCCCTGGTGACGGAGCTGGCGCGCGTCACGGGCGCGCAGCACACATCCGAAGCCCCGCGCTGGCATTCGGTCGACGCGGTGTTCTCGGTCCACTCGCCGCTCCCTGCGCCCACCCCCTTCCCGGCCCGAGCCGACGCCGACAAAGGCGCCGATGCTGCACTTCGATCCACCGAGAGACAGTCGGGCGAGCCGGAGATCGTGATCGAAACCTACTACAACGACGTCGCCTATCGGCACGTCCGCAGCCAGCGACTGCACGAGCGCGCCACGCTCGAACGACTGCGACGGACCGGCGATCCGGATCCGCGCTTTGCGGGGAATCGGCAGATTCCACCATTCCCGGCCGGCTCGATGATCGTTCTCGCGGCATGGTGGCCAGTGGCAGGCGACGCGCCGACGCCGTTGCCGGTCTGGGACCCCGATGACAATCTGCCGCGGCGAGGCGGCAATCACTACCTGACCTGGAAACGCATCGTCGCCTTGTCTGCGCCCAGCCGGTCACCCGGGCTCGCGGGCTCCGCGACGGACCCCACCACGCAGGTCGAATTCGCCGGGCGTGCGGTGCCGGATGCGCGGCGGATTTCGCTCGATCGATTCCTCCAAGTGGACCTCGATGCCGCATGGACGGCGCGAGCGATGCGCGACCCGCGGCTGCGGCGGGCGGCCATTTTCGCACTCCGGCGCCCGCTTGCCGCAGGTGACCGGCTGGTGCTGGTCGCCGCGCACGTCATCGGCAAGCCCGACGGGGAATGGCGCTGGGCGACGCTATGGTGGCACGACCGGCCGGACCAGGGGCCGTTCGCGCGCGACCGTCCCGCCACACTGAGCGGCGCATGGCGCCAGTATCTCGTCGACGTCGCACAGGATCCACTGACGACGCCGGCCGATGGTTCGATGGCGCCGGCGAGCTTCAATCCCTGGCTCGAAGCACGGTTTCCCGACGGTGGCGCCGGCGGCGGCATGTCGAGCCACTGCATCGTATGCCACCGGCGCGCCAGCTACCCAGCCGCCCGGTTCCTGCCAGTCACGCGTGGCGGGCCGGACGTGAGCAGCGATGCGGCATTCTCCCCGGGCCGCCTGCGTACCGATTTCGTGTGGGGAATCGCGCGCCGGCCCGACGACCGGTCGCCAGAGGCCGCATCGGCGAGCAACCAGGGCGCAGCCAGGACAGCCGGCACCGCCAAGAGCACGACCACCCGCGAACTGCTGATCGAACGACTGCGTTGAATCCGGGAGAGCTGTCCTCGGGACAGCTCGACATGGGGATATCGTCGATGCACGCAGCTCCATACTTCGGTGCAGCCGCTGCGACCATTCGCGTAAGGTCTTCCGAAGCCTGTCCTGATCGCTCAAACGCGTCGCAATGCGAGAGCCGACTGTTTCCCCGCGCAAGCTTTCATACCTGGTCGCCGACACCTTTCGGGCGAGAATTGCCAGCGGTGAGCTGCGACCGGGTGACAAGCTTCCTTCCGAGGTGGCGCGGCTGCAGGAACTCGGCGTTTCCCGATCCACGCTGCGGGAAGCCCTGCGCGTGGTCGAATCGGAAGGACTGATCAACCTCGGCCGCGGTGCCCGTACCGGCGCCAAGGTGCTCGGACCGTCGATCGAGACCGCGGCGCACTACGGGCAGCTCTACCTCGCCGTGCAGAAGACGACCCTGCGCGAAGTGCATCAGATGCGCACCCTGCTCGAGCCGCCACTGGTGTCGCTGCTTGCCAGCGAGCCGCAAGACCCGCAGCTCGAGCTGCTGGAATCATGCGTGCGACGCGAGTTGCGGTCGCTCGCGAAGCAGGACTTCGTCGCAACGACTGCGGAGCTCAACAAGTTCCATTCCTTGCTAATCAGTCTGTCCAGGAATCACGCCCTGAGCCTGCTGGCGGGCATCGTCGACCGGATTCCGGCGCAGACCTACACCGAACTTCTCGAAGGCAAGGATCGCGCCACGCAGCAATCCTTCAAGCGACGCACCCACAGATCCGTTGCCGCGCACGAGGAGCTGGTGGCGCTGATCCGCGCCGGCCGGCGCGATGCCGCCGAGGACTTCTGGCGGCGCTATCAGATCGGCACGGCCAGGTTCCTCGAGAAGACGGGCCTCGCCGATCTCAAGGTCCGTCTGCGTCGCTGACGCCACGAGCGCCGTCCGACCGTCAGCCCGCGAATCGCCCCGGGGCCGCGGGTAGACCTTGCGCTTCAAAAGAGATGCTCCGACTGCCACGGCGAACGCCAGCGACATCGCGACGATCGTCGGGTACTGGTAGGGAAAAACCGGCGCCGGGTTGTCGAACACCGCCACCCGGACGGAAGGGCCCAGCACGATCGCACACACGGCCGTGAGCAGGCCGGCGGTTCCTCCGGCGATCGCGCCGAGGGTCGTCAATCGCGCCCAGAACAGCGATAGGATCAACACCGGGAACGTCGAGCTGGCGGCCACGGACATCGCCGTCGCGGACAGGAAGGTGATGTTCTCGTGCTGGAATGCGAGGCTCAGCAGTATCCCGAATCCGCCGAAGGCGAACGCAACGGCCGCGAACAGCCCCAGGAGTGCATCGCCGCCCATCGCGTGCGCGAGATGCAGCGCGGCCATGTTTCTCCCGCCGACCAGCGATCCTCCGGCATCCACGTAGCGCGCATCCCCGACCAGCAGCGCTATCGATCCGAAGCCGATCACGAGCATCAGGAAACAGAACACCGTGATCAGCAGTGTCGCGACCAGCACCGACCTGCGTGCCTCGACGACGGTCGGCACGGTGAAGAACCGCATCAGCACGTGAGGCAGGCCGGCAGGACCGAAGATCAAGGTCAGGCCGAGCGACACTGCCGCACCGGGCGAACCGATCCGCCCTCCAGGCGCCATGATGTCGTAGCCGAGCCGATGCCGGGCCGCCGCATCTTCCACCAGCGCCCCGAAGCGGGCGTGATCATCGCGATAGTGGGCGGCAAAGGAAGTGATCCGGTCCTTGTCCGGATAGAGCACGGTGGCCGCCCCGCCATAGCCACCGAACTGCCCGGCATTGCGCGGCGCGAACCACACCGCGCCGTCGCGCGTGACCGCCAGCTTCGGAATGTCGGTGCGCGTGGTGACCGGATGGAACACGAAACGTCGCGTATCCGGATCCAGGTGGACGACGTGGTTGTCGGTCGCGATCCAGAGCTTGTCCCGGTCATCGACTTCGACGTCGTAGGGATTGGCATACGGGATCTCGAGCCGGAAGCGGTCGACTTCGCCGCTCACCGGGTGAACGCGGTAGATCGCCGCGTTCTGATAGCCGAGGCTTCCCCAGGTCGACGGCCAGATGTTGTTCTTCGAATCGGCGATCAGGCGACGGATGTTGCTGGTCGCCTCCAGAGTGACGCGGTAGTGCCGGAACGACTCGGTCCGCGGATCGAAACTCGTGACTCCGCTCGAGTGGTAGTCGGCAAACCAGACCTTGCCGTCCCGATCGAGGGTGATGCCATACGGCCGGCTACGCGCCACGGGAACGTCCCACAACAACACGGTGTCCTGCTTGCGGTCGAACTTCGCGAGGCCACCGGCGCCCAGAAGGGAAAGCCAGATGTCGCCGCTGGAATCGATCACCATCGAACTCACGCCGATGCTGCGGAACGACTTGCGCCAAGCGAAACGGTATTCGTCGTGGCCCGTGTGGTCCTTGAACGTACCTGCGGCCGGGTCGACCTTGACGAGGCTCGCGCCGCCGCGATCCATGATCCAGACGTTTCCAAACCCGTCGAAGTCGGGCGTGTGCGTGAAGCGTTCCGGACCGTCCTTCGCGTCCAGAAAGCGGTACTCGACGAACTGGGCTTTTTTCCAGCATGGCCGGATCCAGCACCGGGTCGCTCTGCTGCTGCACGGCACGAGGTTCGGCGGCCACGCCGAAGTGCGTACCGAGATAGTCGGCGAGCTGGTCGCACTCGGTCGGCGTGAGCAGCAACGGATCGAAGTACGACGCCTTGCCGCGAGTGCCGAAAGCCACGCCGTGCGCCATGCGGTCGATCGTGGCCGCCCAGGCATCCCGATCCTTCGGATTGCGCCCCCCGCATAGGTGCGGATCAGGTTCTCGGAGTACAGGTTCGGCGTGTGGCATCCGAGGCAGGTCCGCTCGAGAGTCTGGCGCCCCGGACCAGGCGGGAAGATCACGTCGTAGGGCGCGACGGCGGTCCCCGGATAAGGCAGGCATCCGACGTAGGTGGGCGGCACCTGCACCTCGCCCAGGACGAAGTCGGCCCTGCTCGCCTTGCCGGCGTCGATGCGCACATTCGCAGCCCGCTGCGGCAAGTCCCAGTTCATCTGGCCGGGCGTGCCCCGCAGCGTCACTTCGTAGCGACCGGGGAAGAGATTCGTGGCACGGTACCTGCCGTTCACGACGTAGACCATGTAGCCGACCTTCTTGTCGACGTGCAGCGCGTAGACGGTCAGCTACCCGACCGACTTCGCAACCCGTACTTCACCTTCCAGGCTGCCGGTGCCCCGCGCGCCCTGGGCCTGGACGAGCGGCGAGCACGTGGCCAGGACGGCAGCCACTGCAGCGCAGGCCTCGCGAAGGCGCTTGAACAGGCATCGTGACGAAGCTCCGAACATGGCTCTCTCCCCTCGGCAGCTTGGACGCCGCAGCCGGCGACGCCGCTCAGGCCGCGGCAATCTCGTACGGAATCACTGCGTAGCGACGCTCTTGAGATAGGCGATCAGCGCCTTGCGATCCGCCGCCTTGGGCATGCCGACGAACACCATCGAGTTCGCGGGAACCGGCGCCTTGGGGTTCTCGAGCCACTTGTCGAGCGCTTCTTCGGTCCGGACGATGTTCGCGGACTGCAAAGCTGGCGAATACTGGAAGTCTTCCTGCGCGGCCGCCGGCATCCCGAGGACTCCGCGCAGGTTCGGACCGACGCCGTGCATGCCCTCCTCGCCGACCGAATGGCAGGAGGCGCACTGAACGAAAAGCTTCTTGCCCGCGGCAACCAGCGCGGCAGTCTCATCCGCCGGGGAGGCAGCCGGCGCGCCGAGCAGCAACGCCGCCGATCCCAAGAGCAATACGCGTCCGCAGGACCTGACGGTTGTGACCCATGAACGCGAAGCACGGACCGGCATTCAGCTCCCCCTGCGCGGCCCAGCAGCCGAAGATCCCACACGAGCCGGCGCTTTTCAACTAGGTATAC
>JADLDF010000429.1 GCA_020846815.1 Gammaproteobacteria bacterium
ACAGCGCCTCGCGGAAGGTCTCCTCGGTGACGAAGCCGAGCGCGACCAGCGTCTCGCCGAGCGGCTTGCGGCTGCGCTCCTGCTCGATCAGCGCGATCTTGAGCTGGTCGGCGCTGATGAGACCTGCGTCGACCAGTCGCTCGCCGAGCCGCCCGCGCGGCGCGGCGACCTCGGCCGGCACCGCGCTCACGGCGGCGCGGCCCGCAGCTGCGCGGCGCGCTCGCGCGCGGCCGCGGGATCGAAGCGCACCGCCCGGCCACGTGCTGCGAGCTCGAGCGCACGGTCGTACCAGGGCAGGGCCGCCGCGGCCTTGCCCAGCCGCTCGAGCGCCACGGCGACGTTGAAGGCATAGTCGGCCGCCTGCGGCGCGAGCGTCGCGGCGGCGAAGTATTCGGCCTGCGCGTCGGCCCAGCGCTGCTGGCGCGAGAGCAGATTGCCGAGCGCGAAGTGCAGCGGTGCCGACGGCCGGTCGGCCAGCAGCTGGCGCAACCGCGATTCGATCGCGCCGGTGTCGCCCTCGCCGGCGAGCTCGGCGAGGCCGGCCCAGGCTCGCGGGTGATCCGGCACCGACTCCAGAACGGCGCGGAAGCCGCGCCGCGCCGCGACATCGTCGCCGCGGGACTGCGCGATGACCGCCAGCGCGAGCTGCGCGTCCACCTGTCCGGGCTCGGATTGCAGCACGCCACGGTACAGCGCCTCGGCGCGCGCCAGGTCGCCGGCCTGCATGGCCGTCCAGGCCGCTTCGAGCGGTGCCGGCTCGCGCGTGATGGAGATGCGGACGGCCGTGGACGGGCCATTCGCGACCGACTCCTGCGGTGCAGGTGCGACGACCGCTCGCCCGGCGGGTTGCGTGGCAACCTGCCGGGCGGCGCGAGGCGCCGCAGCCGTCGTTCGCGAGGCTGCTGCCGATGCGATGCCGCGGGGCGCTGCACCGACCGGGCCGGGTTCCTCGTCGGCAGCGGCCACGGACTGCCCGCGATTCGCGATCGCCGATGGGGATATGGCTTCGGCAGTGCCGTCGGCAGCGGCGTCGGCAGTGGCACCGGCCGCCGCGGCACCGGGCGACGTCGGCTGGATCATGGACGCAGCCAGGGGCGGCGGCACGAAGGCCGCGACCGGTGCATCGACCCAGCGGTCGTAGAAGAACAGGCCGGCCAGCAGCAGGCCGGCGAACAGCGTCAGGCCGATCAGCCAGGGCAGTGCCGGTCGACGGCCGCCGGCGGCGACACCCGCGACGCCCGGCGCGGCAGCGATGGCACCCGCGCCGCCCGGTGCGGCAGCGATGGCACCCGCGCCGCCCGGTGCGGTCGCGGCACCGACCGCGCCCGCCGCGGCAGCGATGGCTCCAGCCCTGCCCGGTGTGGCGGCGGCACCGACCACGCCCGGCGCGGTGGCGGCAGCCACGATGCCAGGCGCGGAAGCCGGCGACGGCACTGGCGATGCGGCCGCAGCACGCAGCGGTGCGGCTGGGGCCTGACTGCCCGGCGCGCCCGCATTGCGTGCCGCCCGCGCCGCGAGCAGCGCTTCGGCCGGTGAGGCGACGCGCGGTGGCTTGGCAGCGGCAGCGGGTTGGAGCGTCGGCGGTGTCGCGGCCTGTACCACCAGTGCGGACGGTGGCGTGTCGCGCGGCAGCGGCGGCTCATCCGCCAGCGCCAGCGTTCCTTCCGTCTCGAATGCCGGTCCCGGATCAGGCGACGGCGTCGCCACGGACGATGGTGCCTCGCGCTTGCGCGCCTCGGCCTCTTTGAGTGCATCCAGCAGCAGGCTCATGTCGGCGCCTCAACGACCGGCATCGGCGCCGGCGCCGGTGGCTGCGCCCGCGCTCGCGTTCGCGCCCGCACCTGCACCCGCGCCGAAGAACTGCGCGTCCGGCAGCATGCCGCGGAATGCGGCGTAATCGCCCTCGACGGACGGATCGCGCACGATCACGGGGCGCAGGAAGATCACGAGCTCGCTCTTGCGGCCGCGCCTGGAGCGGTACTTGAACAGCTCGCCGACGCCGGGCACGCGGCCGACGCCGGGGACCTGGTCGACGCCCTGGGTGGCCTCCTCGCGCATCAGGCCGCCGAGCACGGCGATCTGGCCGTCGCGCACCTTGATCACGGACTCCATCTCGCGCGTCTGGATCTCGGGCACGCGGCTGCTGACGTCCGGCAGCTGCGCGCCCGACTGGCGCGCCAGCGCGAGCGACAGCGCGACGCCCGGATCCTCGACGAAGCCGCTGAGACGCGAGATCGTCGGCCGCAGGTTGAGCACGACCTCGTCGCTGGCCGCGATCTGCGGCGTGACGTTCATCAGGAAGCCGACCGGCACGGTGCTTGGCGTCGAGGTGACCGTGAAGGTGGTCGGGCTGCCGGCCGTGCCCGGCGTGAAGTCGGCCTTGAGCTGGAAGTAGACGAGGTTCTCGACGACCTTGATGAGCGCGGTCTGGTTGTTCAGCGCGCTGATCTTCGGACTCGACAGCACGCGCGTGCGGCCGAAGGACTCGAGCAGGCGCACCGCGCCGGCGATGTCGCTGTATTTGCCCGACTCCACGAACTCCAGCAGGCCGAGCGTCGGCACGGTGCCGCCGACCGTGGTGCCGCCGGGAAGTTCGGAGACGCTGCCGCCCGGGCGCAGCGTGAAGCCGATCTGGCTCGAGGCGCCACGGCGCACGGCGCTCCAGTCGATGCCCTGCTCGTAGCCGTCGGAGAGCTCGACCTCGACCACGGTCGCTTCGATCAACACCTGGCGGCGCGCACTGCGGACGCTCGAGTCGAGGAATTCCTGCACGCGTGCGTGCTGGCGCGAAGTGGCACGCACGGCGAGCACGCCCGTTTCGGGCTGCACGATCACCGAAGCGGCTTCGCGCAGGCGCAGGTTCGGCTGCGTCCTGGCGCCCTCCTTGTCCTTGCCCTCGCCGGCCGCCGCGTCGTCGCCGCCGGGCAGCAGCTTGTCGGTCTCCTGCAGCAGTGCCTTCAGCGACTCGGTGAGGGATTCCCAGTAGCGGTTCTGCGCGGTATTGAGGATCTCGGTGTTCGAGTTGTTGCCGGCAGCCGTGGCGCTGCCGCCGGCGCCGGTCTCGCCGCCGGTGCCGCCCGTGGTCGCGACCTGGGTCGCAATCGAGGTGCGGCTCGAGGCATCGCGCGACATGTTCAGATAGTCGACGCGATAGACGCGCACGAACGGCGTGTCCGGGACCACCGTGAGCAGGTCGTCCTCGAGCGTGTAGCGCATGTCCACCTGGGCTGCGATGCGGTTGAGGATCTGCGGCAGGGTCTGGTCGATCGCGTTCAGCGTGACGACGCCGCGCACGTCCGGATGCACGTCGAGGTTCACTCTGGCATCGCGCGCCAGCGAGAACAGCAGCTCGGCGGCCGGCACGCCGTTGACGCAGACCGTGTAGCGCTCCAGCGGCTTCTGCGCCTGCGGCTGCGGCAGGTCGAGGCTGCGCGTGACCGGCGCCGGAATCTGCGCGCGATCGCCGGCGGGAGCGCCGACGGGCTGCTGCAGATGGGCCGCGGACGGCGCCGGCGGCGGCGTCACGCAGCCGGCCAGCAGCGTCAGTGCGGTGGCGAGCACGATGGCCCGCGCGGAAATGATCATGCGATGGCTCCGAGAGGTTCGACGGCGGCCGGGGTGGCGATCGCGCGGGCGCCAGCGCGGCGCTCGCCGTCGAGCTCGACGCGCGCGCGCTCCACGTCGCGCCGGTCGACGCGGCCGTGGCGGCGCACGAAGGCGGACAGCAGCGCCTTGTCGGCGAGCAGGTTGATACGGCGCACCAGGCCGCCGGCCAGCGCCCACAGCTCGCGCACGGCGCCCGGGCCGAAAGGGCTCGGCCCGACGAGGCCGGCACAGCGCATGCGGTGCTCGAGGTAGTCGCCCACCAGGCCGCGGTCCAGCGCCTGCATCGCGAAGCGCTCGACGACGCGGTCGCGCAGCGCGCGCATGCGTGCATCGATCAGCACGTCGTCGAGCTCGGGCTGGCCGAACAGCACGATCTGCAGCAGCTTGTGCCGCCCGGTCTCGAGATTCGACAGCAGGCGGATCTGCTCCAGCGACTCGTGGGGCATCACGTGCGCCTCGTCGACCACGAGCATCACGCGCCGGCCCGCCATGTAGCGCGCGATCAGCACCTGCTGCAGCGCATCGAGCGGGTCGGGACGCTGCCGGCCGTCGAGATCGCGCAGCAGGGCTGCCGTGATCTCGCGGCGGCGCAGCGAGGGGTTGGCGAGGTAGATCGATTCGAGGCCCTGCGGCAGCGAGTCGAGCAGCTTGCGGCAGAGCATGGTCTTGCCGCTGCCGACTTCGCCCGTGACCACGACGATGCCTTCCTGGTGCCGCACCGAATACTCGATGGCCTGCAGCAGCTCGGCCCTTCCCGCGCCCGGATAGAAGAAGCGCGGATCGGGCGTGATCGAGAACGGCACCCGTTCCAGACCGAAGTGCGCGAGATAGAGCCGGTCCACGTCGGAGACCTCGCCGTACCCGGCAGCGTCAGAACGCCGTGCAGACGGTGTAGCGCTGGTCTTCGCTGTAGGTGGCGGCGACCGCGCCCGGCGCGGTGTTGCCGACGCCGGCCTGCAACGTGGAGCGGACCGTGCCGCTGCCGGGCTGACCGTCGTCGAGCTGATTGTCGAGCGCCGTGGCGGCCTTGCCCGGCACCTGGCTCATGCAGACCACGCGGCTGTTGAAGTTGTTGAGCTGCGTGGTCAGCGAGGCGACGCCCGTGATGCCGCCGAAAGCGTTCTTGGCGAGCGCCGCGGCGCCGGTATCGGCCGCGTTGCCGGTCAGGAAGCCGGCGGCGCGCAGGTGCTGCCAGAAGCCGAGGTGCTCGCCGCCCGGTGCGGCGAACGGGTTGGCGCCGGCGCCGACCACGCCGTCGCGATTGCCGCCGACCGTGATCGGCGTCCAGCTGCTGCCGCGGCCCTGCAGGGTGCCGACCGGACCGTCGTCGCCCGGCAGCGACTTGTAGCGATCGAGGTAGCCGTAGGAGGCTGCCTTGATGCTGTTGAAATCATTGGTCGCGTTCTTGACGCGGCTGTTTTCGACCAGCTCCTGGCCCTTGAGGATGGCGCCGAGCAGCAGGCCGATGATCACCAGGACCACGGCAATCTCGACCAGCGTGAAGCCGGCCTGGCTCGAGGGGGGACGACGATGCTCCATGATTCTCTCCGTGACGGATGACGCGAA
>JADLDF010000430.1 GCA_020846815.1 Gammaproteobacteria bacterium
ACAGCGCCTCGCGGAAGGTCTCCTCGGTGACGAAGCCGAGCGCGACCAGCGTCTCGCCGAGCGGCTTGCGGCTGCGCTCCTGCTCGATCAGCGCGATCTTGAGCTGGTCGGCGCTGATGAGACCTGCATCGACCAGTCGCTCGCCGAGCCGCCCGCGCGGTGCGGCGACCTCGGCCGGCACTGCGCTCACGGCGGTGCGGCCCGCAGCTGCGCGAGCCGCTCGCGCACGGCCGCGACGTCGAAGCGCGCCGCGCGGCCGCGGGCTGCGAGCTCGAGCGCTCGGTCGTACCAGGGCAGTGCCGC
Organism: Gammaproteobacteria bacterium; assembly: GCA_020846815.1. Next base: position 304 of record JADLDF010000430.1, read on the forward strand.
CGTGGCCTTGCCCAGCCGCTCGAGCGCCACGGCGACGTTGAACGCATAGTCGGCCGCCTGCGGCGCGAGCGTGGCCGCGGCGAAGTACTCGGCCTGCGCGTCGGCCCAGCGCTGCTGGCGCGAGAGCACGTTGCCGAGCGCGAAGTGCAGCGGCGCCGACGACCGATCGGCCAGCAGCTGACGCAACCGCGATTCGATCGCGCCGGCGTCGCCCTCGCCGGCGAGCTCTGCGAGACCGGCCCAGGCACGCGGGTGATCCGGCACCGATTCCAGCACGCTGCGGAATCCGCGCCGGGCGGCTGCATCGTCACCGCGGGACTGCGCGATCACCGCCAGCGCGAGCTGGGCATCGACCTGGCCGGGCTCGGACTGCAGCACGCTGCGGTAGAGCGTCTCGGCGCGCACCAGGTCGCCGGCCTGCATCGCCGTCCAGGCCGCTTCGAGCGGTGCCGGCTCGCGCGTGACGGAAATGCGGACGGCCCCCGATGGGCCGTTCATGGCCGGCTCGCGGGATGTCGATGCGGCGGCCTGCTGGTCAGCCGTCTCCACCGCATTCGGTCGACCGGCGCGCGGCGCGGACGCGGCGGCCGCCTCCCGGGACGTCGCAGGCGGTGCGGTATCCGAGGGCGCCGCTCGAACCGAATTGCGATCGCCGACGGCGGTCACCGCCGCGCCGGGAGCCGCGGTCGCCGGCACCGGCGCCGCCGCTGCGGCCGCATCGATCGCCGCCGCATCGTCCGGTACCGGCGGGCTCGCGGGCGCGGCCAATGGCGGCGGCACGAAGGCCGCGACCGGGGTGTCGACCCAGCGGTCGTAGAAGAACAGGCCGGCCAGCAGCAGGCCGACGAACAGCGGCAGGCCGATCAGCCAGGGCAGTGCCGGTCGACGGCCGCTCGCGGCAGCGGCACCAGCGACGCCCGGCACGGTGATGGCGGCGGCGATGCCGGGCGCGGAAGCCGGCGGCGCCGGCACCGCCGCCGGCGACGCGGCCGCGGCGCGCGCCGCAGCACGCACCGGCGCGGCTGCAGCCGGGCCGCCCGGAGCGCCCGCATTGCGCGCCGCCCGCGCCGCGAGCAGCGCTTCGGCCGGCGAGGCGACGCGCGGTGCCACGGCGGCGACGGGCTGGAGCGTCGGCGGTGTAGTGATCTGTGCCGCCGGTGCGGACGGCGGCGCCTCACCCGGCAGCGGCGGTTCCTCCGCCAGCGCCAGCGCTCCTTCCGTCTCGAATGCCGGTCCCGGCTCAGGCGACGCGGCCGTCGCGGGTGGCGTCGCCTCGCGCTTGCGCGCCTCGGCCTCCTTCAATGCATCCAGCAGCAGGCTCATGTCTGCGCCTCAGCGGCCGGCATCGGCGCCGGGGACCGCACCGAAGAACTCCGCATCGGGCAGCATGCCGCGGAACGCGGCATAGTCGCCCTCGACGGAGGGATCGCGCACGATCACGGGGCGCAGGAAGATCACCAGCTCGCTCTTGCGACCGCGCTTGGAGCGGTACTTGAACAGCTCGCCAACGCCGGGCACGCGGCCGACGCCGGGCACCTGGTCGACGCCCTGAGTGGCCTCCTCGCGCATCAGGCCGCCGAGCACGGCGATCTGGCCATCGCGCACCTTGATCACGGACTCCATCTCGCGCGTCTGGATCTCGGGCACGCGGCTGCTGACGTCCGGCAGCTGCGCGCCCGACTGGCGCGCCAGCGCCAGCGACAGCGCGACGCCCGGGTCTTCGACGAAACCGCTGAGGCGCGAGATCGTCGGCCGCAGGTTGAGCACGACCTCGTCGCTGGCCGCGATCTGCGGCGTGACGTTCATCAGGAAGCCGACCGGCACGGTGCTCGGCGTCGAGGTCACCGTGAAGGTGGTCGGGCTGCCGGCCGTGCCCGGCGTGAAGTCGGCCTTGAGCTGGAAATAGACGAGGTTCTCGACGACCTTGATCAGCGCGGTCTGATTGTTCAGCGCGCTGATCTTCGGGCTAGACAGCACGCGCGTGCGGCCGAAGGACTCGAGCAGGCGCACCGCGCCGGCGATATCGCTGTACTTGCCCGACTCCGCGAACTCCAGCAGGCCGAGCGTCGGCACGGTGCCGCCGACCGTGGTGCCGCCGGGAAGCTCCGAGACGCTGCCGCCCGGGCGCAGGGTGAAGCCGATCTGGCTCGAGGCGCCGCGCCGCACGGCGCTCCAGTCGATGCCCTGCTCGTAGCCGTCGGAGAGCTCGACCTCGACCACGGTCGCTTCGATCAGTACCTGGCGGCGTGCGCTGCGGACGCTCGAGTCGAGGAATTCCTGCACGCGCGCGTGCTGGCGCGAAGTCGCACGAACGGCGAGCACGCCGGTCTCGGGCTGCGCGATCACCGAGGCGGCTTCGCGCAGACGCAGGTTCGGCTGCTTGCGGGCGTCGTCCTTGTCCCTGCCCTCGCCGGCCTCCGGCTCGTCGACGCCGGGCAGCAGCTTGTCGGTCTCCTGCAGCAGCGCCTTCAGCGACTCGGTCAGCGATTCCCAGTAGCGGTTCTGCGCGGTATTGAGGATCTCGGTGTTCGAGTTGTTGCCGGCAGCCGTGGCGCTGCCGCCGACGCCGGTCTCGCCGCCGGTGCCGCCCGTGGTCGCCACCTGGGTCGCGATCGAGGTGCGGCTCGAGGCGTCGCGCGACATGTTCAGATAGTCGACGCGATAGACGCGCACGAACGGCGTGTCGGGGACGACCGTGAGCAGGTCGTCCTCGAGCGTGTAGCGCATGTCCACCTGGGCGGCGATGCGGTTGAGGATCTGCGGCAGGGTCTGGTCGATCGCGTTCAGCGTGACGACGCCGCGCACGTCCGGATGCACGTCGAGGTTCACCTTGGCATCACGCGCCAGCGAGAACAGCAGCTCGGCGGCCGGCACGCCGTTGACGCAGACGGTGTAGCGCTCCAGCGGCTTCTGCGATTCCGGCTGCGGCAGGTCGAGGCTGCGCGTCACCGGCGCCGGGATCCGGGAACGGTCGCCGGCCGGAGTGCCGACGGGCTGCTGCAGGTGGGCCGTGGACGGTGCCGGCGGCGGCGTCACGCAGCCGGCCAGCAGTGTCAATGCGACGGCGAGAACGATGGCCCGCGCGGAGATGATCATGCGATGGCTCCGAGAGGTTCGACGGCTGCCGACGTCGCGGCCACATGTACGGCGGCGCGGCGTTCGCCGTCGAGCTCGACGCGCGCGCGCTCCACGTCGCGCCGGTCGACGCGCCCATGGCGACGCACGAAGGCGGACAGCAGCGCCTTGTCGGCGAGCAGGTTGATGCGGCGTACCAGGCCGCCGGCGAGCGCCCACAGCTCGCGCACGGCGCCCGGGCCGAAAGGGCTCGGTCCGACGAGGCCGGCGCAGCGCATGCGGTGCTCGAGATAGTCGCCGACCAGGCCGCGGTCGAGCGCCTGCATCGCGAAGCGCTCGACGACGCGGTCGCGCAGCGCGCGCATGCGCGCATCGAGCAGCACGTCGTCCAGCTCGGGCTGGCCGAACAGCACGATCTGCAGCAGCTTGTGCCGCCCGGTCTCGAGATTCGACAGCAGGCGGATCTGTTCCAGCGACTCGTGGGGCATCACGTGCGCCTCGTCGACCACGAGCATCACGCGTCGGCCCGCCATGTAGCGCGCGATCAGCACCTGCTGCAGCGCGTCGAGCGGGTCGGGACGCTGCCGCCCGTCGAGATCGCGCAGCAGGGCTGCCGTGATCTCGCGGCGGCGCAGCGAGGGGTTCGCGAGGTAGATCGACTCGAGGCCCTGCGGCAGCGAGTCGAGCAGCTTGCGGCAGAGCATCGTCTTGCCGCTGCCGACTTCGCCCGTGACCACGACGATGCCTTCCTGGTGCCGCACCGAATACTCGATGGCCTGCAGCAGCTCGGCCCTTCCTGCGCCCGGATAGAAGAAGCGCGGGTCAGGCGTGATCGAGAACGGCGCCCGTTCCAGACCGAAGTGCGCGAGATAGAGCCGGTCCACGTCGGAAACCTCGCCGTATCCTGCGGCGTCAGAACGCCGTGCAGACGGTGTAGCGCTGGTCCTCGCTGTAGTTGGCGGCGACCGCGCCCGGCGCGGTGTTGCCGACGCCGGCCTGCAGCGTGGCGCGGACCGTGCCCGTGCCGGGCTGGCCGTCGTCGAGCTGATTGTCGAGCGCGGTGGCGGCCTTGCCCGGCACCTGGCTCATGCAGACCACGCGACTGTTGAAGTTGTTGAGCTGCGTGGTCAGCGAGGCGACGCCCGTGATGCCGCCGAAGGCGTTCTTGGCGAGCGCCGCGGCGCCGGTATCGGCCGCGTTGCCGGTCAGGAAGCCGGCCGCGCGCAGGTGCTGCCAGAAGCCGAGGTGCTCGCCGCCCGGTGCGGCGAACGGGTTGGCACCGGCTCCGACCACGCCGTCGCGATTGCCGCCGACCGTGATCGGCGTCCAGCCGCTGCCGCGACCCTGCAGCGTGCCGACCGGACCGTCGTCGCCCGGCAGCGACTTGTAGCGATCGAGGTAGCCGTAGGAAGCTGCCTTGATGCTGTTGAAATCGTTGGTCGCGTTCTTCACGCGGCTGTTCTCGACCAGCTCCTGGCCCTTGAGGATGGCGCCAAGCAGCAGGCCGATGATCACCAGGACCACGGCTATCTCGACCAGCGTGAAACCGGCCTGGCTCGAGGGAGGACGACGATGTTCCATGATTCTCTCCGTGACAGACGACGCGGACGCGGACGCGGCCGCGCGACGCGACCGCTGTATGTCGCATCGGAGTATCGACATAAAGTTGCCGTCTCCCCGTGACGCGCTTAACGCTTCCCCTGGCGCGAGACGAGATCCTTGCGCGGGTTCACGAATCCGTGATGGCGCGACGTGTGCGGCAAGGGCCTGCCGCTCCCGGGTGCCACGCTCCCCCCGGCCAGGAAGGCCGCGATGCCCTCGGCGGCCGCGACTCCGGTGGCGAAGCAGGCGGTCAGCAGATAGCCGCCGGTCGGGGCTTCCCAGTCGAGCATCTCGCCGGCACAGAACACGCCGGGCAGGTCGGAGAGCATCAGACCCTCGTCCACCGCGGCCAGGCGCACGCCGCCCGCGGTGCTGATGGCCTCGGCGAGCGGACGCGGCGCCCCCAGCCGCAGCGGCAGCGCTTTCAGGGCCGCGGCGAGGCGTGCCGGATCCTGCGTCAGCTCACGCGGCAGCAGCTCGTGGACCAGGGCGACACGCAGCCCCGTGAGCCCCAGCCGTGATTTCAGGTGGCTCGACAGAGACTTCGAGCCGCGCGGCCGGGACAGCGCTCGGCTCACCCACTCGGCACTGCGCTGCGGCAGCAGATCGAGCGCCACGATGGCCTGATGGCCACGCGTGATCGTCTCGCGTATCCCGGCGGACGCGGCATAGACCAGGCTGCCCTCGACGCCGCCGGCGGTGATCACGAACTCGCCGACCTGCGCGGCCGGCTGTCCGTCGGGGCGTGTCCAGCGCAGCTCCACTCCCTTGAGGGGCGCACCCGCGAAGCGCGTACGGAAGTGCTCGCTCCAGCCGGGCACGAGCCCGCCATCCGGCGCGGCACGCACGACGTCGAAACCGCAGTTCGCGGGCCGCAGCGCTGCGACCGCCACGCCCGCCGCCTGCAGCCACGGCAACCAGGCGCCGTCCGATCCCAATGCCGGCCAGCTCGCGCCGCCGAGCGCCAGCAGCACCGCTTCGGCGCGGACGTGCAGCTCGCCTTGCGGCGCGGCGATGCGCAGCATCGGTGGATGCGGACGCGAGGCTCCGGACACTCCGGTCGCAGGGTCCGCCGTCGCGGTACCGGGCGCGGACCGCGCTGCGAACCCGAGCAAGCGGTGACGCGTGTGGATCCTCACGCCCTGCGCACGCAGCCGCTGCAGCCAGCGCCGCAGCAGCGGCGCTGCTTTCATTTCGCGCGGGAACACCCGCCCCGAGCTGCCGACGAAGGTCTCGACGCCGAGCCCCCCGGCCCAGGTGCGCAACTGCGCCGCGCCGAAATGCTGCAGCCGCGGCTGCAGCCAGTCCCGCGCCGCGCCATACCGCTCGACGAACGGCTCGAAGTCCTCGTCGTGCGTGAGGTTCAGACCGCCCTTGCCGGCGAGCAGGAACTTGCGGCCGACCGAGGGCATGGCATCGAGCAGGTCCACCTGCCACCCTCGGCCCGCGAGCACTTCCGCGGCCATGAGCCCGGCCGGCCCGCCACCGACGATGGCGATCACACAGTCCATGCAGGGCGAGACGGTAACGGGCGCAGTCATGCGCGGTACGTTACCAAGCCGCGCAGGCCGCCGGGCTACGCCCACCGATGGCCGCGGCCGGAACTCAACCGTGGCGGAGCAGCGTATCTGCGCGTGCAGCGCCGACCCTCGGCGCACCGGCAAACCGCCTACACTCCCCGGATGAAAGCCGCGCCGAACTCCGCCACCGCGACCATCCCCTTCTCCGACCTGGGCCTGCCCGACGCCGTGCTGCGCGCGGTGAAGAGCATCGGCTACGAATCGGCCTCGCCGATCCAGGCCGCGACCATCCCGGCGCTGCTCGAAGGCGCGGACGTGCTGGGCCAGGCCCAGACCGGCACGGGCAAGACCGCCGCCTTCGCGCTGCCGATCCTCGCGAAGCTCGAGCTCCGGCGGCACGCGCCGCAGGCGCTGGTGCTGGTGCCCACGCGGGAGCTCGCGATCCAGGTGTCCGAGGCCTTCCAGAAGTACGCGGCCGGCATGCACGGCTTCCACGTGCTGCCGATCTACGGTGGCCAGAGCTACGTGCCACAGCTCAACGCGCTGCAACGCGGTCCGCAGGTCGTCGTCGGCACGCCGGGCCGGATCATCGATCACCTGGAACGCGGCACTCTGAAGCTCGACGGCATCCGCATGCTGGTGCTCGACGAGGCGGACGAGATGCTGGCCATGGGTTTCGCCGACGCGATGGAGGCGATCCTCGCGCAGACGCCGGCGCAGAAGCAGGTCGCGCTGTTCTCGGCGACCATGGCGCCGAACATCCGCCGCATCGCGCAGCGCCATCTGCAGGATCCGCGCGAGATCGTCATCCGCGGCCGTACCGGCACGGCCGCGAACATCAAGCAGAGCTACTGGATGGTCAGCGGCCTGCACAAGCTCGACGCGCTGACCCGGATCGTCGAGGTGGCCGAGTTCGACGCGATGCTGGTGTTCGTGCGCACCAAGCAAGCCACGGTCGAGCTCGCCGAGAAACTGCAGGCGCGCGGCTTCGCCGCGGTCGCGCTCAACGGCGACATCCAGCAGTCGATGCGCGAGAAGACCATCGGCCAGCTCAAGGCCGGCAGGATCGACATCCTGGTCGCGACCGACGTGGCCG
>JADLDF010000431.1 GCA_020846815.1 Gammaproteobacteria bacterium
CGACGCCGCGCCAGCGCGGGTCGCTGTCGGGAAAGTGCTGGCCGATGTCGCCGAGCCCGGCCGCGCCCAGCAGCGCGTCGCAGAGCGCATGCAGCAGCACGTCGCCGTCGGAGTGCGCGACGACGCCACGGCCGTGCGCGATGCGCACCCCGCCGAGCATCACGTGCTCGCCCGGCCCGAAGGCATGGACGTCGAAACCGGAGCCGATGCGGATCATGCCCGCGCCTCGCGCGTGACGCGCATCATGCGTGTACGTCGCGCGCGGGCGCGCCTTGCACCTCGCCGCAGCGTGCCGCCAGCAGCGTGCCGACCAGCGCGAGGTCGGCCGGCGTCGTCACTTTCACGTTGGCCGCCGAACCCGGCACGAGCAGCGGCCGGCCGAGACCGGCCCACTCGATCGCCTCGGCCTCGTCGGTCGGCACCCGGTCGGCCTGCGCAGCCGCCCGCAGCGCCGCGAGCAGCACTCGCAGGCGAAAGGCCTGCGGCGTCAGCGCCCGCCACAGCCCGGCGCGCGGCTCGGTGCGCGCGACGACCGGTGCACCGCCGGCGGGCTCCTGCTGCCGCTTGAGCGTGTCGGCGAGCGGCAGCGCCAGCAGCGCGCCGTCGGCATGGCCGGCCACGGCCGCCAGCAGGGCGTCGATGTCGTGGCGCTCCACGCAGGGCCGCGCGGCATCGTGCACCAGGACCCAGGGATCGTCGGTCACGCGTGTCGCGAGCGTTTCGAGCGCCTGTCGCACCGAGTCGCTGCGCTCGGCGCCGCCGCTCGCCTCGATGACGGTACAGGGCAGACGGGCGCGCAGCCGCGGCCAGCAGCGATCGTCGGCGGCCAGCGACAACACCACGCCCGCGCAACGCGCATCGGCGACGAAGGGCGCGAGTGCCCACTCGAGCAGGGAACGCCCCGCCACCTCGAGATACTGTTTGGGAAGACTGGCGCCGAGGCGCTGTCCGAGGCCGGCGGCGGGGATGACCAGCCAGTAGTGCAAGGTCAACGCCGCGGCGCGGCGGCGGCCGTGCGCGTACGCGGTGCCGCCGCGGGGCCGGTCACGGCGTGCGGCACGACCTGGAAGAACGACTCGTTGGCGGCGATCATGCCGAGCTCGCTGCGGGCCCGCTCCTCGAGGGCCGTCATGCCGTTCTTCAGGTCGGAGACCTCGGCCGCGAGCTGCCGGTTGCGCTGGGCGAACTCCTCGTTCGCCGCCTGCCGCGCCTGCACCTCGGACTTGAGCCGCGCGACCTCGCGGATGCCGTCGTCCGACAGCCAGAGACGGTACTGCAGGAGCACCGTCGCGACGATCAGGACTGCGGCGAACCACTTCATCGGAGGCCGAAGAGTAACGTCAACGCCGCATGACGGCCAGAGGGATGGGACAAATCGGATCTATTTTCCCAATCCTAAATAAATCGGATCTATTTTCCCGGAAAATAGATCCGATTTATTTAGGATTGGGAAAATAGATCCGATTTGTCCTAGATCTTCACGGGGAACGCGCTACGCCCCGCGTAGCGCGCGGCGCCGCCGAGCTCGGCTTCGATGCGCAGCAGCTGGTTGTACTTGGCGACGCGGTCAGAGCGTGACATCGAGCCGGTCTTGATCTGGGTGGCGGCCGTCGCGACCGCGAGGTCGGCGATGGTGCTGTCCTCGGTCTCGCCCGAGCGGTGCGACACGACCGCGGCATAGCCGGCCCCGGCGGCCATCTCGATGGCCGCCAGCGTCTCGGTCAGCGTGCCGATCTGGTTGGGCTTGATGAGGATCGCATTGGCGATCTTCTTTTCGATGCCCTCGGCCAGGATGCGGGTGTTGGTCACGAACAGGTCGTCGCCGACGAGCTGGATGCGCGCGCCGAGCCGGCGCGTCAGCTCCGCCCAGCCTGCCCAGTCACCCTCGGCCATGCCGTCCTCGATCGTGACGATCGGATACTTCGCGGCCAGCTCGCCTAGGTAGGCGGCGAACTCGGGTGCCGTGAAGCGGCGACCCTCGGCCTCGAGCACGTAATGGCCGTCCTTGAAGAACTCGGAGCTCGCGACGTCGAGACCGAGGTAGATGTCCTTGCCGGGCCGGTAGCCGGCCTTCTCGATGGCCTGCAGGATCACTTCGAGCGCCGCGGCGTTCGACGGCAGGTCGGGCGCGAACCCCCCCTCGTCGCCGACCGCGGTCGAGAGCCCGCGTTCGTTGAGGATCTTCTTGAGAGTGTGGAACACCTCGGCGCCGTAGCGCAGCGCCTCGGAAAGGCTCGGCGCGCCGACCGGCAGGATCATGAATTCCTGGATGTCGAGGCTGTTGTTGGCGTGCGCACCGCCGTTGATGATGTTCATCATCGGCACCGGCATCGACACCTCGTCGCCGCGGGCCAGATGCTGCCACAGCGCCTGCTTCGACGACTGCGCTGCCGCGTGGGCGTTGGCCAGCGAGATCGCGAGCAGGGCGTTCGCGCCGAGGCGCCCCTTGGTCTCGGTGCCGTCGAGCTTCAGCATGGCCGCGTCGAGACCCTTCTGGTCCTGCGGGTCGCGGCCGAGCAGCGCATCGCGCAGCACGGTGTTCACGTGGCCGACCGCCTTCAGCACGCCCTTGCCGAGGTAGCGCGCCTTGTCGCCGTCGCGCAGTTCGACCGCCTCGCGCGTACCCGTGGAGGCACCGGAGGGCACGGCGGCGCGGCCGACGGTGCCGTCGTCGAGGACGACGTCGGCTTCGACGGTGGGGTTGCCACGGGAATCGATGATCTCGCGGCCGCGGATGTCGACGATGCGGGTCATGGGAGGCTTTCCTCGAAAGGTCGGGATTTGACGGTACGGTCGATCTCGCACAGCGTCGCGAGCAGTCCGGGCATGCGGCCGAGCGGCCAGGCGTTCGGACCGTCGGACAGCGCTTTGGCCGGGTCGGGATGGGTTTCCATGAAGAGGCCGGCCACGCCTGCGGCCACGGCCGCGCGCGCCAGCACCGGCACGAACTCGCGCTGACCACCCGAGGCACTACCCTGCCCGCCCGGCAGCTGCACGGAATGGGTCGCGTCGAAGACCACCGGGCAGCCGGTCTCGCGCATGACCGACAGCGCGCGCATGTCCGACACCAGGTTGTTGTAGCCGAAGGAGTAGCCGCGCTCGCAGACCATGACCTGTGCATTGCCCGTGGCACGCGCCTTGTCGACGACGTTCTTCATCTCCCAGGGCGAGAGGAACTGGCCCTTCTTGATGTTGACCGGCTTGCCCTGCGCAGCGACGCCGCGGATGAAGTTGGTCTGGCGGCAGAGGAAGGCCGGGGTCTGCAGCACGTCGACCACCGCTGCGACCTCGGCCAGCGGCGTGTCCTCGTGCACGTCGGTGAGCACCGGCACGCCCAAGCGCGCGCGGATGCCCTCCAGCACCTTGAGCCCCGCCTCGAGCCCCGGGCCGCGGAAGCTCGTGCCCGAGGAGCGGTTCGCCTTGTCGAACGAAGCCTTGAAGACGTAGGGGATGCCGAGGGC
>JADLDF010000432.1 GCA_020846815.1 Gammaproteobacteria bacterium
CAGATGGCGGGCGTCGGGCCGATGTTCGGCCAGGCCGGGCACTTCACGCTGTACGCGAAGGAGCAGGTGCCGTACGGCATCGAGCGCTACAGCAACGAGGCGAAGCGCATCCTCGGCGTCATGGACGCGCAGCTCGGCCGGCACTCCTATCTCGCCGGCGGGCACTACGGCATCGCCGACATCGCGACCTTCCCGTGGACCGCTTCGGCACTGCGCATCCCGACCATCGGCAGCCTCGACCCCTGGCCGAACGTGGTGCGCTGGCGCACGGAGCTCGGCGAGCGCCCGGCGGTGCAGCGCGGACTCGCGCAGCCGAAGCGCGACTGAGCCGCGGCGGCGCCGCGCTCACTGCGCGGTGTAGCCGCCGTCGACCAGCAGGCTGCTGCCGGTGATCAGCGAGGCCTCGGGCGAGCACAGGAACACGACCGCCGCCGCCACTTCGTCGATCGAGCCGATGCGGCCGAGCGGGATCCGCCGCAGCGTGTCCTCGCGGAACGCCGCGTTCTCGAAGAACGGCCGGGTCATCGGCGTCTCGATGTAGGTGGGTGCGACCGCATTGACGCGGATGCCCTGCGGCGCGAGCTCGACCGCCATGGCCTTGGTCAGGCCCTCGATCGCCCACTTGGTCATGCAGTAGACGCTGCGGTTGGGCGCACCGACATGGCCCATCTGCGACGACATGTGGACGATCGCGCCGCCGCTGCCGCCGCGCAGCATCGCGCGCGCCGCGGCCTGTGCGGTGACGAACATCGAGCGCACGTTCAGGTCCAGCAGATGGTCGAGCGTCTCGAGCGGCACGTCGAGAAAGGGCATCGGGCGGTTGCCGCCGGCATTGTTGACCAGCACGTCGCAGCGCGGCAGCGCCGCGAACAGCGCCGTCACGGCCGCGGCGTCGGTGACGTCGCAGGGCAGGGCGTGGGCGCGCGCGCCGCCGGCGCGCAGTCCGGCCGCTGCGTGTTCGAGCTCGTCGGCGCCGCGGCTGATCATGACGACCTCGGCGCCACGTGCCGCGAACGCCTGCGCGCAGCCGAGGCCGAGCCCGCGGCTCGCTCCCGTGACCACCACGACCTTGTCGGCGAACGCACTCATGTCAGCAGTGTAGCCGGTCCGCTGCCAGGCGGAATGGACGGCCCGGAACGCCGGTTGCACCTTCTGGCAAGCACGCGGTCGAATAAATCACGAGCGCGTCACGGAATCCCGGGCCGTGATCGCGTTCCACTGGTTATGCCCGTGCGACGGAGGTGACGCGCGATGACGGACCACGACGATGCCGGCATGCAGGTCGTCCCGGTGAAGGACCTGAAGGAATTCTTCCGCGATGCGCTGCAGGGGGCGATGGGACACCAGCAGCTCAAGGTGGACGACCATACGGAACACTACGTCGTCAACCTGCTGACCCTGTTCGCCCGCGCCGAGGCGCTGCACGAGGACGCGCCGGCGCGCAGCGCACACCGGCCGCTGGCCGCGCTGCTCGCCGACGCCAACGACGCGCCGACCGCCGAGGGACGCTGCCGCGCGCTGCAGCGTCTCGGCGACGTCTCGCTGTTCTTCGCCGGCTTCTTCGCCGGCAGCTTCGCGCGCAAGCTGGTCGACGTCGACTACCACATCGCCATGGGTGGCCGGGCCTACGGCACGCTCGCCGACACGATGACGCGCGGCCCGCGGCGCGCACTCGGCCAGGTGTTCGGCGAGCTCGCCGCGAAGTTCCAGCCGCTGGTCGACGCGCTCAACGAGATCGCCGAGACTTCGTACCGCCACAGCGACCGCGACATCCTGCGGCTCTACGAGATCTGGCTGAAGACCGACAGCCGCCGCGCGCGCGGTCTGCTCGAGGGGCTCGGCGTCACGCCGACCCGTTCGGGCGGCCTGCTGCGCGCGCACTGAGGCGGCGACGCGCAGCCGCGAAGCCAAGGATCCACCGGCATGCTGCTGCGTCGGCTCCAGGACCTGCTCGCAGGCATCTACGACGTACCCGTCGACTGCGACGTGCGCGATTTCGTCACCACCGATCGCGGCGTGCTGCCGGAAGCCGTGCGCGAGGGCGGGACCGACGAGCAGCTGCTCGTGCAGCCGGGCCGCGGCGAGCTGGCGATGGCGCTGTTCCTCGACGCCGCGCTGCTTCAGCGCCTGGAGGCGGCGGATCCGCTGGCGGCGCTGCACGGCCGCAATCTCGGCGACTTCTGGACCGCGCTCGAGGGCGTCAGCCACTTCGTCTGCGTCGCCTGGAATGCGCGCCACGACCGCGACGTCTCGGTGCTCGAGCTCGAGATGCAGGCCGAGATCGACAAGTACGTGGCGAGCTGCTGGCTGCTGCGTCGCCAGTCGCCGGAACGCTTTCCGAGCGAGCTGCACTCGCTGCTGTTCGAGCGCACGCGGGTCGATCCGGGGCTGGCAGGCGAGCGCGCGGGCCTGTATCGCGCGGCGACGCGTTACGCGGCGCGCTTCTGCCGCGACGTCGAGCGGCGGTTGCGGCGCGATGGCGGCAGGGGCACCACGCTCGCGGTCGCCGAGCCGGTACTGCGCAGGTTCTACCGCCTGCCGGGGCGGAGCAAGGTGGAGTTCATCGGCCAGGCGGGCTGAGCCGCCGGCCGTTCAGTCGCCCTCGGTCTCGCCGCGCCGGCGGCGCTCCTCGAGCTCGCGGGTCATCTTCAGCCATTCACCGAGCTTGCGCAGGTCCTTGGGCTTGCGCGGTGGTGGCTCCGGCGGAGGATCGAAGACGCTGCCGGCCCGCTGGTAGGGCTCGAAGCCGGTGCGGTAGTTCTCGGCCTTGAGTGGCTGCTGACGGGTGTCCTGCGGCGGCTCCTCGAGCAGTTCGAGCACGGGGCGGTCCGTGGCGGAGGCGTCGGGCAGCAGGGCCCATTCCATGCGGGCATTGCCCCGATGGTCGTGTTCCACTCGCCCCAGTCGCCGCCTTGGAAAGGCGATCTCGGTCGGCTCCTCGGGCCGGGAACGGGAGTTTCTGTCGCGATCCCCCATGGAAAGCGAGTCTAGGGATCGCTCGGGCGTGCAACCGTGACAGGGATCACGCTTCCTGGCCGGCGAGACGGCGCTCGGCCTTCAACAGGCCGAGACAGGTCTTGCCATCGGTGAATTCGCCGGCATGGACCTTCTCGATCGCCTCGTCGAGAGGTATCCAGTGAACTTCGAACACCTCGCCTTCCTCGGGCGCATGCGTGGCGGCCTCGAGCTCCGTGGCCAGGTACAGGTAGATGCGTTCGGTGAAGACGCCGGGGGAGCTGAGGTACCAGCCGAGATCCTCCCAGTGGCGCGCGCGCACGCCGCCTTCCTCGATGAGCTCGCGCCGGATCGTCTCGGCGGGTGGCTCGCCGGGTTCGAGCTTGCCGGCGGGCAGCTCCCAGATCCAGCCGCCCGCGGCGTGGCGGAACTGGCGCAGCAGGCAGACGCGCCGCTGCGCATCC
>JADLDF010000433.1 GCA_020846815.1 Gammaproteobacteria bacterium
CGGATCTGCGGCACGCCGATCGCGCTGGTGAGCCTGGTCGACGTGCACCGGCAGTGGTTCAAGTCGCGCCACGGCCTCGGCGCGACCCAGACGCCGCGCGACGTGGCGTTCTGCGCGCATGCGATCCTGCAGCCGGGGCCGCTGGTCGTCGCGGATGCCGCGGCCGACGAACGCTTCCACGACAATCCGCTGGTCACGGGCGAGCCCTACGTGCGCGCCTATGCAGGCGTGCCCCTGGTCGATCCGGACGGACATGCGCTCGGCACGCTGTGCGTGATCGACCATGCGCCGCACCAGTTCGCGCCCGAGGTGCTCGATGCACTGCAGCGCCTCGGCCGGCAGGCCGTCGCGCAGCTGCAGCTGCGCCGTTCACGCGATGCGGCACTGCAGGCCGCGGAGACCAAGTCGCGCTTCCTCGCCAACATGAGCCACGAGATCCGCACGCCGCTCAACGGCGTGATCGGCCTCACCGGGCTGCTGCTCGACACCGAGCTCGCGGCGCAGCAGCGCGAGCTGGTCGCGACGGTCCGCGACTGCGGCGAGCATCTGCTGGCGCTGGTCGACGACATCCTCGACTACTCCAAGCTCGAGGCCGGCAAGGTCGCGCTCGAATCCGTGCCCTTCGACCTGAAGGCGCTCGCCGAGCGCGTGCTCGCCATGGTCGAGTCGCAGGCCAAGGCCAAGGGTCTCGTGCTGCGGCTGCGCTGGCAGGTCATGGGCGCCGTGCAGCGCGTCGGCGATCCGACGCGGCTGCGCCAGGTGCTGCTGAACCTGCTGGTCAACGCCGTGAAATTCACGCGCACGGGCGGCGTCACGCTGACGGTCGCGGGCACGGGCGAGACCCTGAGCCTGCGCGTCGCCGATACCGGCATCGGCATCGCGGCCGACGACGTCGCGCGGATCTTCGATCGCTTCTCGCAGGCCGATGCCTCGACCACGCGCCGCTTCGGCGGCACCGGCCTCGGTCTCGCGATCTCGCGGCGCCTGGTCGAGCTCATGGGCGGCGTGATGCGGCTCGAGAGCATCGTGGGGCAGGGCAGCACGTTCTCGTTCCGGATCCCGCTGCGGCTCGCCGCAACGGCCGCCAAGGCGGAAGCGGACGAGCCCGAGGTCGCGGCCTGCACCGGCCTCAAGGTGCTGCTCGCCGAGGACAATGAGGTGAACCGCTTCCTCGCGATCTCGCTGCTGCGCAAGCTCGGCTGCGAGGTCGTCGTGGCCGAGGATGGGCGGCAAGCGGTCGAGGCCGCGAGCCGCCAGGCGTTCGACCTGGTGCTGATGGACTGCCAGATGCCCGAGATGGACGGCTACGAGGCCACGGCGCGCATCCGCGCGCTCGACGGCCCGATCGCCTCGGTGCCGATCATCGCGCTGACCGCGAGCGCGCTCGCCGAGGATCGCGAGCGCTGCATCTTCTCCGGCATGAGCGACTTCCTCTCCAAGCCGATCGTCGCGGCCGAGCTGCACCTGGCGCTGCAGCGCGTCGCCGCCGTACGGCGTGACGCCTCCGCCACGCCGGCTGGTGCGCCGGCCGAGCCCGCGGCTGCGGGCGGTCACGAATCCCGCTGACGCCGGCTGCGCGCATCGCTGGCGCCGTCACGATCCGCGCCGGTACAGTCTCCGTGTTCACCGGAGACCGTCCCGATGGCTCACTGCCGAGCTGCGCCGCCCATGCGCTCCCGCCCCATGAATCGTGCGCCGTGGCCGCTGCTGCTGCCGGCGCTCGCGTTGCTGTCCTTCGGCACCGGCCTGCACGCGGCGGAGGCCGTGACGCCAGCCCGTCTCGAAGTGACGCTGAAGCCCCTGCCCGGGGCCGGCGGCGACATCACGGCAGTCGAGGTGACGATCCACTGGAATCCACCTCCGCCGGCAGTGGAGCGCACCGACGCCCCTCTGGAGCTGCGGATGCCGCAAGTCCAGTCCAACGTCGACACCATCGCGCGCGAGATCACCGTCGAAGCCCGCGACGCCCGCGGCGCCTTGTTGCTGACGGTCGCTGAAGAAGGCAGCGACGCGACAGCCGTGCGCGTCTGGCATGCGCCACGCGCAGTCGATGGATCCCTGCAACTGCGTTATCGCGCCCCGATCCACAACCGCCTCGGCACCCGCGGCGCCGCGCCGCCGTTCGAGCTGCGCACCGAGACGGGCGCGTTCTCCGGCGCCGGCCTCGCGTTCCTGCTGCTGCCCGAGACCGAGACCCCGCACCGCCTGTCGCTGCGCTGGGACCTCTCGGCGCTGCCAGCCGGGGCGCGCGGCGTCAGCAGCCTCGGCGTCGGCAACGTCGAGCTCGAGACCCCGGCACCGCCGGCGCGGCTCGCGCGCGCGTTCTACATGGCCGGCCGCGTCGGCCTGCAGCCCGAGAACGCGACCGGCCATGGCTTTTTCGGCGCCTGGATGGGCGAGCCGCCGTTCGATGCACGCGAGCTGCTGGCCTGGACCGAGCGCCTGTACGCACACTACGACAGCTTTTTCGGCGACGCCGCCACGGTGCCGCGCTACGGCGTGTTCCTGCGCCGCAATCTCGTCAACCCGGGCGGCGGCGTCGGGCTGCAGGACTCCTTCGTCGGCACCTTCGACACCGGCCTCGACGTCGAGGACTTCCGGCTGACGCTCGCGCACGAGATGTTCCACACGCGCTCGCCCTACATCGTGAACCCGCCCGGCCTCGCTTCGCAGTGGTTCGCGGAAGGCCTCGCCG